>CAZVXJ010000039.1:0-15835 GCA_964631675.1 uncultured Alphaproteobacteria bacterium | reverse complement strand
AAAGGTCCACCAGAAACGTACGCATCAAGTCCTCGGCGAGCAGCTCGGGGTTTATCTCACCCTTGCCTCCCTCACCCTCCCTGTACTTCTCGAGAATGAAGTCGATGTAATCATCACTCATCTCAGCAACAAGCGGTTCCGGATCTTCACCTCGCAGTGCAATATTCCGGCGAGAGTACACAACGGTACGCTGCTGATTCATCACATCGTCGTACTCGAGCAAGTGCTTGCGAATTGAGAAGTTGTAGGCCTCTACCTTTTGCTGAGCTCGCCCAATGGCTCTTGTAATGAGTGGATGCGTGATGACTTCTCCCTCCTCCACTCCAAGTCGGTCCATCACTCGTGCAATTCGGTCTGATCCAAACAGTCGCATCAAATCGTCCTCAAGCGACAGGTAGAACTGGCTGGTTCCGGGATCTCCCTGTCTGCCTGCACGTCCTCGAAGCTGACGATCGATGCGCCGCGACTCATGTCGCTCCGTTCCCAATATGAACAGTCCGCCCTCTGCCTGTGACTTGTCGCCGGGCGCACCGTTCCATTTGACGACGCCGTCGCCAAGTTTGATATCGGTTCCACGACCGGCCATGTTTGTCGCAATGGTCACCACACCCGGTTGACCGGCGTTCGTGACGATTTCCGCTTCGCTCTGGTGCTGCTTGGCGTTCAGTACACTGTGCTTCACGCCCTTTCGCTTAAGCATGCGGGAAATGACCTCAGATACTTCAACAGAGGTCGTTCCAACCAGCACCGGCTGGCGATTCTCCTGAAGCAAGGCAATCTGGTCTACGACGGCATTGTACTTTTCGCGCTTCGTACGATAGACCAAATCATTCACATCCTGGCGACGCACCTGCTGATGAGTCGGTATGACCGCCACTTCAAGCTTGTAGATGTCGTAGAATTCGCCTTCTTCTGTTTCCGCTGTACCGGTCATACCGGCGAGCTTCTTAAACATACGGAAGAAGTTCTGCAGGGTAATCGTCGCGACGGTCTGCGTTTCACGCTCGATGCGCACGCCTTCCTTCGCTTCAATCGCTTGATGTAGTCCGTCAGAGTATCTCCTGCCGGAGAGAATGCGGCCGGTGAATTCGTCGACGATCATAACTTTGTCGTCTTGAATCACATACTCCACGTCTTTTTCATAGAGCGTGTAGGCTCGCAGAAGCTGCGAGACATTCTGTACGCGTTCGCTTCGCTGTGCCCACACATCCTGCATTTTCGCTTTTTGCTCGGCCTTTTCAGCTGCGGAAAGCTGATCGTTCTGCTCTATCTTGACGAATTCGTCTGCCAGATCGGGCAGTATAAACAACTCAGGATCACCGCCAAAGTACTTCGTCAGCTGCTGGCGGCCATTGTCTGTCAAGTCGATGCTGTGGTTGCGCTCTTCAATGGCAAAATACAGTTCTTCATCCAGCACATGCATCTTCTTGTCGCGCAGATAGTCGTTTTCGACTTTTTGGCGAAGGCGGATATTGGACGGTTCCTGAAACAGCTTTAGCATCCGCTTGTGCTTAGGATAACCGCGATGACCAATCAGGAGTTTGCGGCCTATCTCGTATTCGTCACTCTTCTCGTTCGCCAATTCGGCTTCAATTTCATCCGCAATGCGCGTGACCGCCTGCGACTGCATGCGCACCAGCTGTTCGACCGACCCTTTCATCTCATCGAATCGCTGTGTACTGTGAGCCACGGGTCCCGAGATAATCAACGGAGTTCGCGCCTCATCGATGAGCACGCTGTCTACTTCGTCGATGATGGCATAATGATGTCCGCGCTGCACGACTTCGTCCATCGACAGCGCCATGTTATCGCGCAGATAATCAAACCCGAATTCATTGTTGGTGCCGTAGGTAATGTCCCGCGCATACATTTCCTTGCGTACATGCGGCGGTTGATCACTGACAATCACACCAACATTCAGTCCCAGGAACTTGTAGATCGCCCCCATCCACTCTGCGTCGCGCTGGGCAAGGTAATCATTGACGGTGACCAGCCATGCGCCCTTGCCTTCAAGGGCATTCAAGTACAATGGCATTGTGGCGACGAGCGTCTTGCCTTCACCCGTTGCCATTTCTGCGATCTTGCCCTGATGCAGAACGATACCGCCGATCAGCTGCTCGTCATAGGGAATCATCTCCCATTTAATATCGTGTCCGCGAACGTGAACCATCTGCCCAAAGAGCCGCCTGCATGCATTTTTCACTGCGGCAAACGCTTCTGGCAGCAAGTCATCAACGGTCTCATCCGCGGCGATACGTGTGCGAAACTCGACAGTCTTGGCTCGCAACTCCTCATCGGAGAGTTGCTGATACTCCTCTTCGAAGCTGTTTATCTCCGACACGAGCGGCCACAGGGATTTGACCTGCCGCTCGTGCTTGGTTCCGAATATTTTTGCTAAGAGTCGATCGAACATGAAATATTGTTGTCAAAATTCCCAAAAGATTCTCGAGTCACCATCACAGACCACAATCTTTGCAATCCGGCTATTCCGAATGTGCTGCATCTACATTCCTATAAAAAGTCTGACCGCAAGATACTCCGGTAGCCCGGCTGCGCGTATCTTGCGCGCCGCCTCCTGCACGTCGTAAGTCTCACGAAGCCACTCGAAAGAGTTTGTCACAGAGTCATAACACCCGCAGCAGGCGCGAGGGTCGCGGTCACGCGGCTGTCCAACCGAGCCAACATTGATGATGGATTTCTTACGGCTGGGGTGATCGAATCTTGTAGGCACATGGGAGTGACCGATAAAGGCCGTCATCCCCTCAGACATATAGGAAAACTGCGGCTCCGCCTCAGAGAACTCGTGAATGTAGTTCCAAGCCGAGGGATCTTTCGGTGTTGAATGCACAAACAACATGTGATCATCGATGTGGGAGAGCGGAAGCCCTTTCAAAAACTGCAAGTTTTCATCTGTGATAACTCGGCTCGTCCACTCAACTCCCGTTCGCGCATAGCTGTTGAAATAGGCAACAGGTGTATGGCCGGTCAGGGCGGCATCATGGTTACCGAGAACCGTAATCGCGGCAACCGACCTTACACGCTCGATGCAGGCATTGGGATCCGCCCCATATCCAACAACGTCGCCTAAACAGACGATTTGATCCACCTTCTCGACCTCAAACCTCTTGAGTACGGCGTCAAGTGCTTCGAGATTCGCGTGAACATCTGAAATGATTCCCAGCTTCACGCCGTGCCCACTCTTGCGGAGAGATCTGCTGACTTGCGCACGCGCTTCTGCACATCGTGACTGATCGCATCAAGAATGCCGTTAACGAATCTCCCGCTTTGCCCGGTGGAGTAGCGTTTCGCCAGTTCGATGCATTCATTTATGGTCACTTTGAACGGAATATCGTCAAAGTAAAGAAACTCAGCAATCCCAATTCTCAGTACGATGTGATCAATCACCGCAATACGCTTCAAGTCCCACTTCTCCACGGCGCGAGCGATCAGATCGTCGATGAGTTCATCCTTGTCGGCAACTCGTGCAATGAGCTCACGGCAAAAGAGCATGTTGGAATCTTCGCGTCCTCCGGCGAGTATGTCGGCACTACACTGTGCCACCGGATTCTGCGACATCTCATGCGCATACAGGATTCGGAGTGCCCATTCACGGGCTGCACGGCGGGTTTTCATGGGTCGGAAAGTCTTAGAGGTAAGTCAACATGCCGAGTGTGTCGGGTCGCTTGCCTTCGATTAAGTCAAAGTACGCGCGCTGAAGTTTTAATGTAACCGGGCCCGGCTTGCCTGCACCGACTTGCACTTTGTCAACTGACCTAATGGGTGTTACTTCCGATGCGGTTCCTGTGAAGAAAACTTCATCAGCAATATAGAGCATTTCACGTGGGATCAGTCCCACTTCGATCGGAATATTCAGCTCTTTTGCCAGTTGAAGGATGATATTGCGGGTGATACCGGGCAACACGGAGGCGCCGAGCGGCGGTGTAGTCAGCATGCCATCACGAACACAGAAGATGTTCTCTCCTGAACCCTCGGAGACATAGCCATTGGAATCAAGTGCAATACCTTCTACAAACCCCATCTCGCGCGCGTCAATCACAATCAGTTGTGAATTCGCATAATTTGCAACCGATTTAGCCAAAGCCGGCAGCGTGTTCGGTGCTATGCGAGTCCAGGACGACACACACACATCAACTCCGTTGTCCAGTGCTTCGGATCCCAGATAGCGCCCCCAGCGAAGCGGAATAACAGACGCATCTATCGGGCACTCGGACGGGTGCACACCCAGTGCATAGTAGCCGCGATATAGCAAAGGCCGAAGATACGCTTCGTCCATTTGATTTGCGTGACATATGTCAATACAAGCCTGCTCTATTTCCGCAGGCTTGAATTTCACGGGCATACGATAGATTTTCGCGCCATCAAACAGGCGGCGAATGTGATGTTTGAGTCCAACGATTGCCGAACCCTTGGGAGTTTTGTAACAACGGATTCCCTCGAACAGGGCTGATCCGTAGTGCAGAGCGTGAATCGTAATATGAACAGTGGCGTCTTTCCATTCCACGACCTTTCCGTTCATCCATACTTTCAGGCTTTCATCAAATTTTGACGGTGCCACGATTGAGTCTCTCTTCCATCAAATAAAGATTGAGGTGGACGCTACGCGGAAAGCAATCCGCGCGCGATAATAAAACGTTGAATCTCCGAAGTACCTTCGTAGATTTCCGTGACTTTTGCATCCCGCACCATTCGTTCCACAGGGAAATCTTTTAGGTATCCGTTTCCGCCGTGGATTTGCAATGCCTCCATTGTAACTTTCATCACAATGTCGGAGGCATACAACTTAGCCAGCGCAGCCTCGTGACTGAACTTGGCCCCGGAATCTTTCTTGCGGGCCGCGCTATAGTTCAGCAGGCGAGCCGCTTCCGTCATCACTTCCATGTCGGCCAGCTTGAACTGGATTGCCTGAAAGTCTGAAATCGGGTGATTGAACTGCTCGCGCTGCTTGGAATATTTAACGGCTTCCTCGATCGCGGCCTGCGCCAGTCCTATGGCCTGTGCGGCAATCCCAATGCGACCGGAATCAAGTGCCGTCATGGCAATCTTGAAACCATCGTTTTCCTTGCCGAGCTGATTCTCCGCCGGAATGCGTACATCTTCCAATACGACCATACAGCAGTCACTGGAACGAATTCCCATCTTCTTCTCGTTCGCTCCGAGCTTCAGTCCTTTCGCTTTCGCGGGGACGATGAACGCCGTAATGCCTTTGGCTTTCTCCCTGGACTTATCGGTCCGCGCGAAAATGATCATAACATCGGCAGTCATTCCATTGGTTATGAAGGCCTTGGTTCCATTCAAAACCCATTCATTTCCATCCTTTACCGCGGTGGTTTGAAGTGCAGCGGCATCGCTGCCGGATTCCGGTTCGGTCAAACAGAATGCGCCAAGAAGTTTGCCCGCCGCCAGTGGTTTAAGCCACTGTTCGAATTGCGCCGCGTTCGCAAATTTCTCAAGCGGGTAACAAACCAGCGAGTTGTTTACAGACACGGCAACGGCGACAGACGGATCCACTCGTGACAATTCTTCGATCACAATTGCGTAAGTCACAGCATCCATTCCGGCTCCGCCATATTTCTCGGGCGTGTTCACGCCCATGAAACCCAGCTCACCGAGTTTTTTGATAACCGGCCAGGCAAATTCACTGGTTTCATCCCGTTTGGCCACTGAATCGCGAATCTCCGATTCGGCGAAATCGCGAACAGATTTCTTGACATCCAATTGCTGTTCTGTGAGCAGGTGGTCCATTAATCCCTCAGGCGGACAGCTTCACAGCTGTTCCGGTTGCTGAAACCATCATCATTGAGCCGCCCGAACCGAGCGCTTCGTAATCAAGATCGACTCCGACGACGGCATCCGCGCCCAGCGCTCGCGCCGCTTCTGTGAGTTCAGAAAGTGCGATCTCACGGGCGCGCTTGAGTTCACCTTCCCACGCCGCACTGCGTCCGCCGACGATGTCCCTGATTCCGGCGAATAGATCTTTGAAGATGTTCGCCCCGAGAATCGCTTCGCCCGTTACGACTCCCAGATATTTTGAAACTTTTTGCCCGTCAACCACGGGCGTCGTTGTCACAATCATGTGCAAAGTCCTATGCGGAGTAGTTATAGAATCCCTTACCAGACTTGCGGCCCAGCCAGCCGGCGGCCACATACTTCTTCAGCAACGGACAGGGCCGGTACTTGGGGTCGCCCAGTCCATCATGCAAAACTTCAAGAATTGCAAGGCACACATCCAGTCCGATAAAATCGGCGAGAGTCAGTGGTCCCATCGGATGATTCATACCGAGCTTCATGACGCCGTCAATGGCTTCCTTATCGGCGACTCCCTCCATGAGCGCATAGATTGCCTCGTTGATCATGGGTAGAAGCACGCGATTAGAGACGAATCCGGGAAAGTCATTGACCGCAATGGGTGTCTTCCCAAGTGCTTTAGAATACTCATCGATCGCCATGTGGGTTTGATCGCTGGTTGCAAGCCCGCTAATCACTTCCACCAGCGGCATGAGTGGGACGGGATTCATGAAGTGCATACCAATAACCCGGTCAGGTCGTTTGGTAGAGGACGCAATCTGGGTAATTGAGATGGTGGAAGTATTCGATGCCAAAATGGCTTCGGGCTTGCAAAGTCCGTCCAACTCGGCAAACAGTTTTGCCTTGACAGCGGCATTCTCGACGATAGCTTCAATCACAAGATCAGCGGATTTCGCGTCTGAGACGTTTAGTGAGCCGTGAATCCGCCCCAGAGTCGCACCTTTTTCGTCCGCGGTAAGTTTGCCCTTCTCCACCATTCGCGACAAGTTCTTCTCAATCGTGGCAAGGCCGCGCTTGAGATACTCCTCTCCTGCCTCGACCAAATGAACGGTTGACCCGAACTGTGCGCAAACGTGTGCAATCCCGTTGCCCATGGTTCCGGCACCGATGACGGCGATGTTCTTGATACTCATTGTAAGAAAGATTTGGAAAGTTAAGGATTTGAATCGCGCCACACCGATTCGGCTGAGCGATGTTTCTCAAACGCAAGCCCGGAGGCTGCAGCAGCCGGTCTCAGTCCTTTACCAGCTGGATGAACGTTAATCTGAATCGAGGAATCGGTCTGAGTATATTCGATCCAGAGGTTATCTACACCGGAACGGCCCCGCGCAGAATCTGCGGGTGAAGCTGCACCCGTGTTCATTCGCAACAATCCTCCGGCAATCGAGGCGGAATAGTCATCGTTATCCGCTGCGAGCGCCAGGTCCACACGGTAGTCGACGAGCATTGCGGCCAGTCGTTCACGCAGCTCCAGATCGTTTTGCGCAGAACCTGATCTCACGCCACTCAAAGGGCTCTCGACCGTTCCGTCGTCGAGTGAATCCGAATGGTACCACTGAGCATCATGTGCAATGGCTATCAAAGGTATCGACGGTGATTCGGCGCGGAAAAACCCAACGGTAGAGTCAATCCATGATATCTGTTCACTTTGGAACGCCCAGCGATCCGTGCGATATATTGCCAGGACTGCGGCTTCCCGCTTTGTTCCGGTCCCGATAATCAGGAGGTAATCTCCAAAAGGCGACTTTGGAAGCGGTTTCGACTGCAAGGTTAACGGCTGAACGCGCAGCCTCATTTGTTCCAGATAGAACGCATCAAACAGTCGCACGCCGCACTCGACGGATCCTTCGTATGCACTTCTCCCAGCCAACGAGACATCAGCAAAATCCGCCACATCCCGCGGCAGAAAGTACTGTTCATCCGAACCTCCCGGAACCGCGAAAACGACAGGTCCCGGAGTATATGGCCAGAGCTTCAGAGGGGACTCGGGCGTCGAAAACACTGCCCGGTAGTCATCGAATACGGCATCGGGTCTTCCGTCCGCTCCACTCGTATGCGATACCACATCGCCGGCAATAAAGTAAAGCCTGGTATTGTGTTCACGTGCTTCGGCCAATATTTCACGGTGAACGGCATTAGAACCGAGACTATTGCCGTAGAAACAAATAGTCAATGGCGGCTTCGCGAGAGCAGCACCGAAACCGCCAATAATGAGAATAAACAGGCAGAGTCTCAGAGCATTTCCACGGCGAGCGCCGTCGCTTCACCGCCTCCGTTACATATTCCGACGACTCCTCGTTTGCCGCCTGTGGCAGCGAGTGCACTCAGCAACGTGACGACTATTCTGCATCCGGACGATCCGATCGGGTGCCCAATGGCAACTGCTCCGCCCCAGATGTTGACTTTTTTAGGATCAATACCCAATGACTTAGTATTGAAGATACCCACGACGGCGAATGCCTCATTCAATTCAAAGAGGTCAACATCTGACGTCTTCCAACCAATTTTTCTCAGTAGTTTTTCAACTGCCGGTGCAGGGGCGGTTGTGAACCACTCAGGCTGGTGGCTGTGCGTGGCCGATCCTACGATGCGAGCCATTGGTTTCAAGCCCCGCCGAGTTGCTTCCTCGTGCGATACTACAGTTACCGCAGATGCTCCATCATTGATTTTGGAGGCATTGGCAGCAGTGATGGTTCCATCTTTTTCAAACGCCGCTCTAAGCGATGGAATCTTCACATAGTCTACTTTTCCCGGCTCTTCATCTTCGTTGACACTCACTTCGCCCTTGCGGGACTTGATAACCACCGGCACAATCTCGGCCTTGAATTTCCCGGACTTTATCGCATCATTTGCCCTTGTGTAGGACTCAGTGGCGAATGCATCTTGCTCTTCGCGGGAGATCTTGTGCTCACGCGCGCAAAGCTCGGCACAGCTGCCCATGTGCTGATTCTTATACGGATCCCAGAGACCATCCTTAATCATGCCATCGATCAGCTCGCCGTTTCCCAGCCGGTAACCACCGCGAGCTCCATCCAGGTAGTACGGTGACATGGACATGTTTTCCATACCACCGGCAATGACAATCTTGGACTCGCCCAGGTGAATGCTCTGCGCCGCGCACATCACGGCTTTCAAGCCCGACGAACATACCTTGTTGACCGTCCAAGCGGAGGTTGTATTGGGAACGCCAGCAAAGATAGCAGCTTGACGGGCGGGAGCCTGCCCCACATTGGCTTGCAGGACTTGCCCGAGAATTACTTCATCAACTTCTGCGGGCTCAATCTTTGAGCGGGACAGATTTTCCTTGATCACATGCGCGGCAAGTGCCGGCGCGGATACGGCAGCGAGAACACCGTTAAAAGAACCCACGGGAGTTCGAGCGGCGGCTGCAATGACTGGAGTATTCGGATTCATCATGAGTAGATTGGTTTAGAGAGACACTCGCTCAAATGCGAGTTCGCCATTGTCCTTCCGCGAAACGTAGCCTGCCCGGCTTCGGGGTGCGTGAACGAACAGCAGCAGCATATGCTCTTGAATTGCGCGATCCAGAATCCTGCCTTTCGAACGGCGCAATTCCTGGCTGTCTTGGTCATAGGACATTCCTGCATCTGGAGCCAACTGCGCCGACGTGGGTATCAGATCGCTCAGGTAAAGCGCCATACCTTCTCCAGGATTTCCTATGAAAATCACCTGAAGTCCGGCACTGTGTCCGCCAACCCATTCAGCTCGGATTCCGGGCAGTATGTCTACATCGCCGTCGATAGCCTCAAGCACTCCGGCACTATCCAGCGGCTCGAAATCATCAGGGATGTACCCATCGTCTCCGCCCATCAATGCCCAACGTGCCGCCTCCAGCTCCCGCTTCTGAACAACGTAACGCGCTTTCGGAAATGTAGGAATGAGTTCCTTATTCTCGTTGAGCCGAGTTGCGGCTCCACAATGATCCCAGTGCAGATGGGTGAGGACTACGGTGTCAACACTTTCGAATGAGACGCCAAGCCTGTCCAGCTCACCGAAGACTTTGCGGGGCCATTCCAGACGATAATGCCGATAGCGGTCATCGAGCAACTTATCTCCCGTACCGGGATCCACGAGAACGGTATGTCCATTGCCGCGTATCAAGAGGGAGTTAAACCCAATCATGACTCGCGGTTTCTTTTTCGTTGCGGTGGAACCACCCGTGAAATCGGTTGATTTCAGTTCGAAGCGACCGTCGTCAATCAGGTCGAGTCGAAAACCGCCAATCTCGATCATTTAGTGGGCGGCCATGCCGTCGCTCAGGAGCGTTCTTGCGATTACCAGGCGCTGGATCTCAGATGTTCCTTCGCCAATCTCGCAGAGTTTCGCGTCGCGAAACATGCGCTCAACCGGATAATCCCTCACGTAGCCATAGCCGCCATGCAACTGTATTGCCTGTAGAGTGACGCGGGTCGCGGCCTCGCTGGCATAGAGTTTGGCCATTGCAGCTTCTCGAATGTAGTGTTTGCCGGAATCCTTGAGGCGCGCCGCCTCGTACACCAAGTGCCTGGAAGCGGCAATCTGTGTATACATGTCAGCCAACTTAAATTGTGTTGCCTGGAAATCGGCGACACGTTGATCGAACGCCTTACGACCTTTAACGTAATCCAAAGTTACATCGTACGCTCCCTGTGCCAGTCCGAGCGCCATGGCGCCAATCGATATTCGGCCCCCGTCGAGAATCGTGAGCATTTGCTTGAAGCCCTCACCGGGTTTACCAAGCAGATTTTCCTTGGGGACTTTGACATCATTAAAGTGCAGTACGACGGTGTCCGAGCCGCGGACGCCGAGCTTTCGCTCTTTCTTTCCTATGACAAATCCGTCCCAGTCCTTCTCGATAATGAAACAGCTTATGCCCTTTGTGCCTTTGCTCTTATCGGTCATAGCGCTGACCGTATAGTATTTGGCTTGTCCACCGTTCGTGCAGTAGATTTTCGTCCCATTCAGCAGAAAATGATCTCCCTTATCAACGGCAGCAGTTTTGGTAGCCCCGGCATCGCTTCCCGCCTGCGGCTCTGTCAGTCCGAATCCGCCCAAGGTCCTGCCACTGCACAAGTCCGGAAGATACCTCTTCTTTTGCTCTTCTGTGCCGAACATGAAAATGGGTCCGCATCCCAGCGAAATGTGCGCTGCCAGTGTCAGTGCGGTGCTCCCGCATACTCTTGCTATCTCCTCAACAGCGAGCGCATAGGCCGTTGTGTCCATGCCGGCGCCTTCGTATTCCTCCGGATAGGGGATACCCATCAGGCCAAGTTCCGCCATACCGGCTATGATCTCTGATGGAAAGCGTTCATGTTCGTCAATTTCGGCGGCGATGGGCTTGATCTTCGATTCCGCGAAATCACGCACCATTTCGCGAAGCATTTTCTGTTCTTCCGTGAGCTGCATACTCTATGTTTTGGGTTGATAACTCTTGAGTCTACTCGTCCGACAGATCATCAAAAATGCTGTCGCCCTCGCCTTCGATATGCTTGCGATGGCGCTTCATATCGTCTATCAGCGAGTTGTATTCCTGCTGTGACAGATTGTAATCGCGGAGCAGCCTGTCCAAGTCCCCGCGAATCTTTTCAAGTTTGGGGGTAAGCGCTGGCTGGGCCGGTTTGGTCGGATCGGTCATGATGAAATCGTATCGCGTGGACGGATTGTTTGCAACAGCGCCAGAAAATAGTCCCGAGAAATTTCTGCCGTTTCGAGCGAAGTCTCGAATGTGACACTGGCCGGACTTTCGATTGCCGCCAACGGAGCCAAGATTGAACTGAAGTCCACTTTACCCGTCCCTAGATCCATGTGCAAATCTTGTTTTCCATCGTTGTCTGAACAATGCACATGGCAAATGCGATCAGCAAATTCGTGAGTCCAGAGTGCAGGATCGATCTTTCCATAGCAAGTTGCGTGCGAAGTATCCAGGCACATTCCCAGCGGCGGCTCGGGAAACAATTGGAAGATCTCACGAAACAGTCCCGTATCTGTTTCGTACGTGTTTTCCAGTGCAAGCATCACTTCCAGTTCATTGGCCTTCTGCAGCAGCCGCTCAAGATTTCCGCTGAAGTAATTCATCCACTTCGCACGCGTTCGCGGCGGATACTGCGGCAGAAACCCGGTATGAAACACCATGGTTGGCGCCCGAAAGCAGCGTGCGACTTCAAGCCCTCTCATTAGGACGGCCATCGAATACTCGCGCACGACCGCGTCCGGGGCCCCGATGCTGAGACTCTGAAACGGGCCGTGCACAGCGACTTCAAGTCCGCTGTCCGAAAGCGCATCAGAGATCTCGAGCAGGTTTTCCCATTTGACCTGCGGCCACAGGTCGCTTGTGTCATCGAGCAGAACCTCAATACCGATACCAAGCTCTTCAATTCGGGGGATTGACGAGATGACGGAGCCTATCGGGCAGTAGATATGTCTTGAACCAAACATCAGAGGGAATCATCCGCGGCAAGCTGCACGACCAACGCGCCGGCATCCACCGTACCACCAACGGTCGCGTGAATCTTCGATACGATTCCGGCCCTGGGAGCCTTCAGTGTATGCTCCATTTTCATCGCTTCGAGGATTGCCAGCACTTGACCCTCCTCCACCGAATCCCCTTCTTTGACCGACAACCTAATCACTGTTCCCGGCATTGGAGCGCGCGCATCGGTCTCCGCGTTCTGGACCAGGCTCGAATTGTCCTGATCTGCCAGCGGCAAAGTCAATTCAAACGTGCTTCCGTTGACCCACACCCAGTACTTATTTTTCTCACCCGCAACACGACAGCGAAGCGTACCCAAGTTATTTTCGAGCACAAGTTTTCCGCCGCCGAGATCCGTCAGGCTAAATTCATGAAACTCCCCGGCAACTGTTACTCGCAGTCGATTTTGATCCCGACTGACGGAGGAGCGAACTATGTCGCCATTCAGCAAGTACTCATGCGAAATTTGCCGGCTCATGATGAGGCGATTCTCCATCCGCCAATCGAAGTCCACGGCGAAGGCGCCTTTTGAATCCCAGGTATCACGATCTTGGAAGCGCTCACGGAAAGCGAAGCGGAAAGCAAGGCAGCCGCCAGCCGGGTGTTGTCCGGTGCCGCAGGTTTCCAGCCAATGAAATGGTCGTCGATGAAATGGGTACTTAAGTTACCGCTCTGGAAAGCCGAGTGAAGTAGCACGTCTTTCAGGAGAGGCACAGGGTGTGCCACACCGAGCAACACATACTGATCGAGCGCGGCGATCATCTTGTCAATCGCCGCCTCACGTGTTTCAGCCCACACGATCACCTTCGACATGATCGGATCATAGTAGACGGAAATCTCCGATCCCTCGCGAATTCCGGAGTCGATACGAACATTCGGAATGTGGGGTTCCTCCAGCGCGAGAATCTTGCCGGAAGAAGGCAGGAAACCATTAGCCGGATCCTCTGCATAGATACGGCATTCAATCGCATGTCCAAATGGCCGAATCTGATCCTGAGTTTTGGGCAATTTTCCACCAGCTGCAATCAGCAATTGCCATCTTACCAAGTCCTCGCCCGTACACATTTCCGTAACCGGATGCTCAACCTGCAGACGCGCGTTCACCTCGAGGAAATAGAAATTTTCGCCGTCCAGGAGCATTTCAACGGTTCCAGCGTTCACGTATCCTGCCGCTTGCGCGACTTTTACCGCGGCCTCGCCCATTCGCTTGCGCAGTTCGGGACTGAGAGCCACCGAAGGAGATTCCTCAATAATCTTCTGATGACGACGCTGTACTGAGCATTCTCGTTCACCCAGATAAACGGCGTTCCCATTCTTGTCGCAGAATATCTGGAACTCGATATGACGGGGACGCGAGAGATATTTTTCAAGATAGACGGTCGAATCTCCAAATGCAGAACCCGCCTCGCGCATAGCACCTTCAATAGCAGCATCAAGCTCAGATTCCTGATTGACAACCCGCATACCCTTGCCGCCACCGCCTGCGGCTGCCTTAATCAGCACAGGGAAACCAATGCGTCTTGCCTCGCGCGCAACAACCGCGCTTGACGGCTCGCTGAAAGTCGCCCCCGGTGTCACAGGCACACCAATTGATTCAGCAAGAATCCGCGATTCAATCTTATTTCCGAGCTTTCTCATCGCATCCGCCGGCGGCCCCACAAACACCAGTCCGGCCGCCTTCACCGCTTCGGAAAACTTCGGATTCTCAGACATGAACCCGTAACCCGGGTGGATTGCCTCTGCACCCGAGGACTTCGCCGCGCCCAGTACCCGGTCAAAGTTCAAGTAGCTTTCAACCGCGGGAGCAGGACCTATGTGAACTGCTTCGTCCGCAAGCTCGACGTGCAGGGCCTTGCGGTCAGCATCGCTGAACACAGCCACAGTGCGAATCCCCATTTCACGCGCTGTACGCATGACTCTGACGGCAATTTCACCGCGATTTGCAATGAGGATCTTCTTAAACACGTTCTATTTTGTCCAGCTGGGAGTTCTTTTTTCAAGAAAAGCAGACATGCCTTCCTGGCCCTCATCGGATAGCCGCTGCTCGGCAATGCGCAGGGCGGTAAAATCGCGGGCATCATGCAAACTCAGGCTCGGAACATCGCGCAGCACTTCCTTGGTCAATCTGGACGCCTGCGGTCCGGTTTTCAGGATTGCGGAGCACATGTTATCCACTTCTTGATCAAGTTGTACTGGACCGACGATTCTGTTCGCTAAACCGATCCGGAAGGCTACTTCCGCATCGACCGGCAATCCCGTCAAAAACATTTCACGAGCACGCCCCTCTCCAATCTTGCGCACAACAAATGGTGAGATGGTAGCCGGTATGAGGCCAATTCGCACTTCACTGAAGGCCATTGTGGCATCGTTTGCCATGACGACGATATCACAACAAGCAACCAGACCGGCGCCGCCACCATATGCACCACCCTGCAATCGGGCAATCGTGGGAGTAGGAAAGCGGTACAACTCCGAGAACATGTCGAACAACTTTCGCGAGTCCGCGAGATTTTCTTCGTAACCCGCGTCACGCAGGCCGCCCATCCAATGAAAATCAGCGCCTGCACAGAACATTTGTCCATCTGCCGCAATGACGAGCGCACGAAGGTCTGAGTCACGCTTCAAACCCTGAAGTGCTGACGTGATCTCCGCAATCAACTCCGCATTAAATGCGTTGCGTACATCAGGGCGCGACAACACAAGACGACGAACTGCGGAATTTCCCTCGATTCGCAGATAGCGCGAGCCACTCATGAGACAGGTCGCCGATGGGCTGACGAAAGCAGCAAGCTGTGCAGCCTTTCTATCTCCTTCGACCCAATCACGTAGGTTGTCTTGCCTGCCGAAATTTCGATGCCATTACCAAAATGCATGTTGTAATACCAGCGGCCCGAATAGTAGTGAACTCCGATTCCGGCAAGCTTCGGTATCTTGACGACCGCGCCGACTTGAATTTCTGCAAGAAGCAGTTTTTTCGTGATGACGGGCATTCCAAACCGTAGCTGCGTGGGCGTGAGAACGGTCCGCATTGAAAGTACAGCACGCAGCAGTAGAAACTCGACAATCGCCACGGCAATTGCAAGCCAGCGAATCCACTCTACTTCCAGAGTGAACCAGATTCCGATTGCCGTCAGTGCCGCTGCGACAAACGCGATCCAATCACGGGCAGGAAGCGTTTGACGCTCCTCGAATACAGCCGTTTCCATAGATCACATGCGGTAAATGCCGGGCCGGTAGTCGGGCACCGGAGCATTTGCTGCCATGGCTATACCCAAGGCAATGGCCTGACGCGTATCCACCGGATCCAAAATTCCGTCATCCCAAAGTCGAGCCGTTGAGTAGTAAGGACTACCTTCAAATTCGTACTTTTCAAGGACCGGTTTACGAATTGCATCTGTCTCGTCAGCGGACAGCGACTTCCCCTGCGCACGAAGCTGTTCGTCCTTTACCTGCGCAAGCACATTTGCCGCCTGCTCGCCCCCCATGACACTGATCCGCGCGTTGGGCCACATCCAGAGAAGGCGAGGTGAATACCCGCGG
>CAZVXJ010000038.1:0-16203 GCA_964631675.1 uncultured Alphaproteobacteria bacterium | reverse complement strand
GACCCCCGTTCCCACCGCAACCGCAATAAAATTGTTGACTCCCACGGTCGCGCCCCAGCGATGCTCACCCAAGCCGAACAGTCCGACGTCATTGCCCAGCACGGCGGGAAGGTGCAGCGCCTCAGAAAAAGACCGGCGTACCGGCACGTTTCTCCATGGCGGAAGATTCGGAGCAATCAGCACATTTTCGCCCGCAAGATCCACGACACCGGGCGCGGCAATGCCGATCCCCGCCGGAGTGATCCCCGTTTTTTGCATCAGTGCGCGAGCAAAATTCGCCGCCGCTCCAACCACGTCCTCAAGCGTTTTTGAACTTGGCGTCTGAATCGCGTTGTGTTCAAGCAGCTCGCCGGATTCCGATACGATTCCCGCTTTAATGTTCGTGCCACCGATGTCTATTCCGATTGCGTAAGTCATAATTATTGGTCTACTCGTAGATGGAGCCGATTTCCGCTATCCACTTCAGCCACAATCTCCGCACGCGGCTCGTTTTGGGTCAGCGCAAACTGCGCGCGTGAAAAACCACCGGTCCTAAACGGAAATCCAAATGTAATATTCAGTGAGTCGGAAATTCCGGTCGTCCAAACCTCCGCGCGCGAGTTTCCAAAATCATAATCCACATGCAGGTATCCTGTTCCAAGCGGAACTCGCGCCAAAGTGCGGCCCCAACTTGCGGGTACGCGCGGCTCGATGGATACTTTCTTTTCCAGCATGTTCGGCTGTACACCGAGGTATAGCTCCGCAAGTGCGCGCACGAGTTCACTCATCACGAGCCACGACACTTCGCCGCCCTGCTCGGGAAATTCCGCGAGCGTGCCCGGTGTCGGGCCATTCAGCAAAAGTGAAAACATCGAATCGAGCGCCGAAGTTTCCATCAGTTTCAAACTGTCGCGAAAGCGAAACTCATTCCAGCGCAAACGCGAAAACCCATCCAGTGTATTTTCATCGTCCACCAGTTCGCGTGGCCTGCCGCTCAGCCACTCGAAACCATAGTTCGCACCAGACCGCATATAAGCCGCAGAATCGGGCGGCGAGATCTCATTGACCTCGAACTCGCGCTCCACTTCTACCTGCGATGTGTCAAAAAATGTTTCCAGTGACCGCTCTTCCGGCAAGGTTTTCAGCACCTCAAAGCGATCCCACGCCTGCTCATAGATTTTTCGTGCCGCTTTCATCGCCCGCAGCCCATCGGCGCGGTACACGTCCTGCCCCTTCGCATCCAGCCGGGACGCACAAAGGCGCTCGCCGAAATTCATCAATGACGCATAACGAATCTGCGCGACCGCCAAGGTGGTCATCGAATCGGGCGCAAGCTCGTCGCCAAGAATCTCCGGACTCGTGCTCACATACTCGGCATGAAGCCGCGACAGCCCGCTGAGCACAAAATACATCAGCTCACGCAGTGAGTCGCTCATCCCGTACGCCAGCGCCGCTTCATACGATGCATGTCCCCAGCGAATGCGCTCGTCTTCGGTGAACGTTTTCGCGAGATTACCGAACACAATCTCCGGCTGCGCGCGCATGATCAGCCACAATCCGCGTGACATCTGCGCCGCGTTTTCCAAGTCTTGTCTCGTCTGCAAGTCCGGCTGCGGCTCGGCTTGAATCAGCGTCGCTGCCAGCAGTGCAAATGCACGATTCACCGTGTCATTTTCGGTGTTGAAGGAAAAAGCAAGTTTGGAGCGGATGGAATCGAGGAGGATGCGCTCGAGATCTTTGCGGGAAAAGTCTCGATATTGATACGCGATTCTGTTGGCTGCGGAGTCTGTTTCGCCTGTTGCTAGCACAACATGCGGTCGCGAAGTCTTGGCTAACTGTGCCGACCATTGCGCCGGTATGACATGCTTTGGCGATGTCCCCTCGTTCTTCCAGTCTGCTGATGTCATCGCAACAAGCGGTGGTAGTTGGATTCTCAGTTTATCGGTCGATCCAAAATACCCAACCGTGAATGCATATTCATCCCGCGGATAGCCTTCAAGAAAACTGACAATTCCTTCGCTACCGGGCAGGAGTATCAAGCATTGTGTCTGTTTCTTTTCCAATCCATGAATTCGCAAAGCTATCAAAGAGCGATCGGTTGATTCGCCTCTGATTGGATTCGCTGAAACCCAATTCATTTCTACCCTGACTGAGTCCCACTTCAGCATCCACAAGGGCAGGTTGTCATGGATTAGTTCGGCGGAAAACTGATGGCCTGGGAGAACGGACCATTGCCCATCCGATACATCCAGCACAAATTCTTTATTCCCAAGCAGATACTCATTCACCTCCCCCACCTTCCGGCCTCCACAGCCTGAAACAGTCAAAATCAGCAAAATCAAGTGCAGATGCCGTTTTTGCATAGGGTTATAAGGTACGAAAGCCCACTTACAGATGCAACTCGGCAGGCCTACTACTTTCAGCGACGAGACTGCTTTTGCAATTCATTTGTTTTTGTGATACATTGAGCCCGTCATGACTGAACAGAGCAGATTAAGCAACCAGAAAGCACATCAAATGAACAACAAATTTAGAATCTCCACTCCACTGCAATCCATCGCACTATTCACAGTACTTTTCACCATGGCTCAGATTTGTGCCGCGGAAACGCACGAGTATTTCAATCTACGGCCTGCCGCTGAAAAAGCCTACGGCTATTCCCATGCGGTGCGCATCGGCGATGATTTGCTCATCTCGGGAGCCGTCAGCATGGACGATACGGGCAATGCCACCGCCGTCGGCGACATGGCTCAACAAATGAAGAACTGCTATGCCGACCTGGACAAAGTACTGAAGCACTACGGCTATTCCTTCGATGACGTTGTCGTTGAAAACATCTTCACCACGAATATGGCCGAGTTCATCAATCAGTCCGGCTATCGCAACTCAATCTACACGAAGAATTTCCCCACCGGCACCTGGCTGGAAGTCAAGGGGCTTGCTCTGCCGGGCTTCTTGATTGAAATCGAACTCGAAGCGCACAAAGCACATTGACGTCGGCAACGGCAGTTGAATCCACAAAAAACCCGCGAGTGATCGCGGGTTTTTTGCTGGGTCGCGGAGTGAGCAGCCGCTCTACCTTGTAGAAATTACTTCTCCGTTTTCTGCTCTCCAGCGCTGTAAGTTTGCAGCTGCGTTTCCAGCCGCGTGAGTCGTTGTCTGAGTTCGGAGTTTTCCTTTACCAATTCCTGTATTGCCGCCAACGCAATACCACTTGGATCAATTGTTGAAATGGCGAGACTGTCTTCGCCGAGATGAAACTCGCGCCAGAAATCTTGCGCCATCGGGCCGATGTGCTCGATGCTCTCGTCCTGCGACTTGTAGCTCCACCGCTGAATTGGAATCTGCGATACTTTTTCCAAAATCACTTTCGTATCGACATTTCTGCGATTTCGTTTCTTCGTGGAATCTGAATGCGTTATCCACGCGGAACCCCCGGCCGCAAGCCGCAATCCGGCGGTCTGCGCGGAGTTTGTGTAGATTCGAAATCCGCCCGTGGTTAGAAAACTTGCTGTGTGCGAAACTCCGGGGGTTAAGAGAGCGCTGCCATCACCGAACGAAAACGCATTGGCCGAAACGGCTTGTACATTGCTGCCGCAGACAAAACTTGCATACCCTGTGGTACTGTTGTTAAAGCCGCCCGCGACGGTTGAATAGGGGGCCGCTGCTCTGTTACGGTTGCCGCCGCTCACCACAGAGTATTCTCCAATAGCCGAGTTTGAATCCACTTGCGACGGACCACCGCCTCCCCCAACCACAGAATAGTCGCCGCGCGCGCGATTGTACCGTCCCCCACCGACCCTACTGGCTAAGCCGCTGCTCTGATTGCCTTGCCCGCCACCAATGGAGGCAAGATAACTGGACACAGTGTTCGTGTTTCCTCCACTAATCGTTGTTGAAGTGTTTGTTGCATCGTTGTAGGTTCCCCCAGAGATCACACTACCCGAACCCGTTGCTTGGTTTCCTTCTCCTCCTCCGACAAACGCCTGACCTCCGGCAACATTCGACACGCCGCCTGCGACGGTTGCAAAATCCCACGTTGCGGAGTTGGCAATGCCCCCGCCGATTGTAGCACCGCCACTTGGGCTGGACGCACAGTAATTTCGTCTTCCGCCTCCAATCGTTCCACCCTCCGAGCGCACGGAATTTGAATCAAACTCTCCGAAAAATCCGCCGCCACCGCCGACCACGGACCACGAAGCACGCGCGAAATTGTAACGTCCGCCGCCGACAGTTGCGTAATTCCCGCTGGCGAGATTATTCTCACCCTGCACATTGGCAAAATTTCCGGTATTTGTATTACCGTTTCCGACATTTAGTTTCCCACTGATTGTGCCCCCGCTTGCTCCATCCACCGTACCCACGCGGTAAGAATAACCGACGGAAACAATTCTTGCGCGCGGAGTCATCTCGGTGTTGTTTCCCACGGTCACTCCCAGCCAAACCTCGGCACCACCAAGAAGCGTGTCATTGAATGCCGTAAGTGATCCAAGGGCATGGTTAAACAATCCAGCGCTCACAACTATGGAAGGATGGCTTTCTGTCCAGAGCAGCGTCGCTCCGCCGCCGGAGCCATTGTAAAGTTTGAACGTCATCGCCACCGTCGTATCCAGCGGCAAACCCGAATTACTTGTTAACTGTCCCTGATAGTTAACCTGCTGCGGAATCGCCTGAGCGATAACAACCCAGATCAACAGCAGCAAGGTACATGCGGTCGCGTGTTTCATAATCGTCTCCTCGAAAAAAGTGAACGGATCAATTCGCCTCGCAGACATCCTTTCATATGCCTACGGACACACATACTGCACGACATACCGTTTGTACAGCGCCGGATCGTTGAACAGGAAATCCTGCTGGAACGCGCGAGTCCCGGCTGTGCCCGCAACTTCGCCTTCGAGCGTCCAACCCGCTCCCGGCGGATTCGTGTTCAGGGTGGTGTTGGTCGTGCTGTACACGCGATAGTTTCCAGTCTGGTTGCATTTCCAGCGCACGACGATATTCGACAAAAATCCGGGGAAGTGCTTGACCACCAAACTGTCCGCTGCCGGGCAAGGTAGGACCGATTCGCCGCCCAGGCGGATCAGATAAGCATCGGTCGTGGTTTGGCCGGCCATCAAATACCCGTTATCCGGCAGCGCAATCGTCGCATCGCGGCCCGAAGATCCGGCTAAACCGTACTCGCGATAACGCGTCAGGTTACCGCTAAAATCTGTCTTTGCCCAGAAGAAATCCTGCTGCGCTTGATCAAACGGATGCGAGCTTCCGGTCACAACCAAGCCGTCGGGCCGCTGCAGCAGACAGGCGGTAAATTCAACTTCGCCGCGGTCGATAATCGCGCTGTCCGTGACGGCTCCGTGGCTGTTCATCCACAGCATGAAGATGTCTGCATTAGTTGACGTCGCGCCATACAGTCCTGCAAAAACAAAGTTTCCATCCGGCAGCTCCTCCACTTCAGAGAACTGATCGAGGAATGCTCCGCCCGTGATGTAATGCCATTCTTCAAATCCGCTATCATCAGTTTTGATGATGTAGCACTGCTGCGATAATGCTCCAAACGAGGTAGTTGAGCCTGCGATAATATAGCCGCCGTCCGAGGTTTGCAGGACTTCGCGCCCCACATCGCCGCCGGTGCCTCCATGCGTCATAGACCATTCGTCATTTCCATCGGAATCCAGTTTGACCATCCAAACATCCCCGCCGCCGGCGCCGAATGACGTTGTGATGCCCACCAGAATATATCCACCGTCCGCAGTCTGCTGGATCCACGAAGGTGCATCGTTGCCAGCGCCGCCATAAGTCTGCGACCAGATCGTGTTGCCGCCATCATCGAGTTTGACAATCCAAAAATCATTCGATCCCGCGCCGAAACTCGCCGTCGTCGCGGCCAGCACATACTTGTCGGTATCAAATGCGTCGCGAACTACGCGGCTGCCGAAATCAGCGCCTGCTCCGCCAAAACTGTATTGTCGCAGGATGTCGCCGTTGGGATCGGCGAGCACGACCATCGCATCACTGAGTGCAGCACCGGGTGGATCAATCGAGCCGCCCAGCAGATAAACAAAGCCCGGAAGCTGTACGACGCTGGCATAAGATTTTGTCGTGTTCACTTCGCTGTGCCTGCGCGTCCATAACGTATCCGGACCGGGATACAGGATTGAAAAATCGGCATCGGAGGTATCGGCATTCGTGAGGTCAGTCAGCATACTCACGCGTACGCGTGCTGCACTCGTCAGGGGCGGCGTCACGGTCCAGACAAATTCGCCGTCGCTCGGAGTGCTGTTCGAGAGACTCTCCCATCCCATCGAAGGGTACGTGCGGTTGAGTTCAATGCTCACATTGCCTGAGCCGCCGGTCCAGCGAATCGTGTCGTTCTCGCCCGTGAGCCAGTTTTCTCCGCCGTTCGGATCCGCCAGTGTTATACGTCCCGCGCAGCCAAAGGAGCAGTCTTCACCGGGAGTGAATATGCCGCCGAAAAGCGTGGTACAAATACCCGCTGACATGACTTCACACGCCGAGTCGCCGGCGATTGAGTAGCAGCAGCGTCCTTCGCACTGGTCAATCAGCAGAGTATGGTTGCCGCAATCGGCCGGAGTGGCGCCGTCTATCAGCAGAAAATACATTCCGGCCGTCAGTGGAACACACTCAATTCTGGAAAAGCCGGATGCGGAGCAGCCGTCGTCATTGCTGGCAATCGTTCCGCCGCAGCAGCTCGTGTTCAGATACATGCGGCTGTTCCACAGCGGAACCGGCGGAATGCCATCCATGCACATCAGGAACGACCATTCTCCGTCCTCGGGGATCAGCACTTCATACAGATAATCATTGGCGGCATCTGCCGGGCAGCTGTTGTCGTCGGAACAGGTGCCGCTCCCAAACGAAGTGAAATAGTTGGGTATATACAGCAAGCTGGCATCCACGCAGCCTGCGCATTCAATCGTCTCAATGGTACAGCGATAATGCAGAGGTACAGGCACCGCCGAAAAGGTCTCCGGCGAGCACGTCACTATATAGGTTCCCGGCAGCAGGCAATCTGTGATCACAGTCCCGGGGAAACACGCGCTTGGAAACGTGGCATCCACCGTGGATCCGGGACAATTTCCGCTGTAAAGATGCAGGCGAGAGCGGAACTCCGTCTCCATCGTCACCTTCAGTCTCGCCGTGTCCGTCAGGGTAACCCGATACCAATCCGTGTCGCGGAAATTCACTCCGTTTCGCACATAATTGAATCCCGTACCATAGACAGTTTGCCCGGCCGAGACGTTTTGAAATGAGGGTGTGCCACCCCACTGGCTGTTGGCGCAGCCGCCGTCGCAGTCCAGCCGCGCGTGGGAACTATCTTGCACTTCAGCACATTCGATGATGTCGCCACCTTGCATCGCAACGCTGCAGGAACCATTCACATAAAGCTCGTATGTCCCGGAAGCCGAAAAGTGTCCGTCAACAATGATGTAGTAGGTTTGTCCGGAGTTAAGCGTCAGATAAAGCGCTGCGCTGTTTCCATTGCAGCCGTTTGTATTGCAGGCAATCTGCACCGCGCCCGGACAGCCGCCGGACGTTCTCACCTCGAGCAAATTGTTATAAGAGACACTGCCGCATAGCCCTATCTCGTAGACACCGGTTACAGTTGGGGTCAAGCTATAGATTACATCCGGTGCGCCGGTCGTGGTGTCGGCCCCGCAATCATCCGCCGTGTCCCAGTTGCTCACCAGCCCCACCGTCGTCCCGGCGTCCGTATAAGGCAGCGAAGAGATCACCGTTGCCGGGCAGTTGTCCGCACCTTGATCCAACGGGTTAGAGTCTCGCGTGCGTTCGCCGACGTCTTCCACGGGCGGAAAAGCATAACTCTCCGGCAACTCCGCACTCAGCGGAGGCGTATCCGTGATTCGGTATTCACCCCACGGCTTTTGCGGCTCCACTTTGGTCGCTTTGGCCAGCCGCTCTTCCATGGTTTCACCTTTGGACCAAGCAGGCAGATGCCCGGCATTCACCTGTATAGGCGAGGTGTGAATCGCTGAATTTACTCGCGTTTGGTGCCGGTCAATCGCACAACTTTCGGCTTTAGCGGCGCGGTTGAAGAATATCACGGCCCCGGCCGAGGCACACAGAAAAGTAAGACAAAGAGTCCATCGCATTGTGTTCATGTTCGTTTCCTCGCATTGCAAACTGTTCAATCAGAGATTATTCTAGAGATGGATTATTCTCAGGTGAGAGTCAAGCAGATTCAGGCAGACCTTTGGTATATTGCAGAAACACCGTTTTCTTACCCGCCCGGAACACACTGCGTGTGGATTCCCTTTTCGCCGGGGCGGTTAGCGCAGCTTGTCAATTAAAACCCCACGCAGTTGGCGCCGGTAACCCGCCCGATACCTTACTTTCCCACTTTGCTGCTCAGCTTCTGCGCCGCCGCCAAACTCTGCACCAGCGCCCGCAATTCCTGAACTTCTCTCTTCAATTCTTCGTTCATCGTTTTTCGTTCTTCGTTTTGCTTCGCCAGTTCCTGTACCGCCGCAAACAACACTCCGTCCGCATCATTCGTGGCGATCCCCAGCGAATCACTTCCCAAATGAAACGCATTCCAAAAATCTTGCGCCATCGGTCCGAGATGCTGTACGCCTTGAGTTTCGGATTGATATTCCCAATCCTTCAATGGGAGCGTCAACATTTTCTGCAGTATGGATTCTGTATCTGTGAGTCGGATATTCCGTTTCTTCGTCGAATCAGACACAACCACCCACGCATTTCCTCCGGCTGCCATCGTAACTCCAGAGGTGTGGGTATTGTTCGTATAAAATGCAAGACCTCCCGAGGCACGCACGAGAAACTGATCGTTTGCCGTGGAAGACAGATTCGTTCCCCAGCCGTCGCCCCAAACAAATGAACCATGATGCAGCGCATGCGAATTGCGTCCGGCCGCAAATGTGTACAAACCGGCCGCTTCATTGTTCACTCCGCCCGGCACCGTGGATTGACCTCCGCTCGCGATGTTGCCTGAGCCTCCCGTTATCACAGCATCTTGTCCTGTAGCGCGATTGTTGTAACCACCTCCCACGAAAGCCGAAATCCCCGCCGTGCTGATTTGACCGCCCGCGACCGTACCGTAAATTCCCGTCACCTGATTCCCGCGACCTCCGCCGATGGTTGCGTGATCTGCGTTTGCAGAATTTGAGTCGGAGGCGGTTGCTCCGCCGCCGCCCGCGATAACAGAATAAGTACCTCGAGCCATATTGTTTATTCCTCCACTGACCGACGATCCGGTAGCTGTCGCATTGTTCGAAGCACCTCCGCTTACAGAAGCGTATTGGGCTGAGACTGTATTGCTGTTGCCGCCCAGTATTGACGCTCCGGTACCGGACGCAGTATTAAATACCCCGCCTGCAATCGTGGCAAAGTTCGAGGCGACATTGAATTGGCCCCCGCCAACGGCTGCCAGCACACCATTCGCCTGATTCTGCTTTCCTCCCCCAACAGTAGAGTTTTCTCCTGCGGCCGAGTTGCTGTCCAACACTGACGAACCTCCACCGCCACCCACTACGGAATAATTGCCGCGAGCCCGGTTGTATGCGCCTCCGCCAATGAACGAATTGTCACCCCGTGCCGTGTTGAAAGCCCCACCGGTGACCACAGAAAAATCAGCATTCGCGGAATTTCCCGAGCCAAACACGCTGGCATGAGTTCCTGGATTTACATTTCCCGAACCCACATTGATTTTGCTTGTAATGTTTCCTCCGCTGGCACCATCGACCGTCCCCACGCGATACGAATAGGGAACCGACGCAATTTGACGGCGCGGAGTCATCTCCGTGTTATTGCCCACGGTCACGCCCAGCCATCTGGTGTTTGCAGTAAACGAATCAGGAAGCGTGGTTGCCGAACCGAGCAAGACCTGAAACAATCCACCCGTGACAATCACTGAAGGATGTGTTTCTGTCCACAATGCCGTTCCGCCAGAAACCACATTAAACAGCCGGAACGTCATCGCCACCGTCGTATCCAACGGTGTTCCATTCGTGCGTGTAAGCTGCCCCTGATAGTTAATCTGCTGTGGAATCGCAAAAGCAATGTGTGCTACGAACAACACCGATAAAGTCGTAATGATTCTCATGGTCGGTCTTTGGGTTGGTTCCTTTTCAATTGTGCTCCAATTTACACCTCTGCTTCTCACTTTGTCAACCTCTGAAGGGGGTCAGTAGAAAAACACTGCAGATATCCGCATTATGGATCCAACAATTTGCTCTTCTGCGGGAACATCCCGGACGGTCAAACGTTAAACATTAGTTCATGTCATGGGCGTTTTACAGTACGCCCTGCTCGTGTACCAACCATAATCTCGCTATTTAAGGCATACCGTTCCAATATTCGACCAAGCCAGCTGCATCCTTGACCATTTCTTGTGGAGCCAATCCCATATCCCACCTGCAGTTAACCCCAGTTCGTTCGGTCAAAAATAGATTCCACAGGTATCCCATCTTTCATCATTTCACTCGTGTATTTCGGACTGACGGAACATCCCACATTGTGCAGCGTTCTCTTATTTATGCCGTAGCGCGTGGCTTGCCACGCTTTTTCGCATTGAACACCACGATGCGTTGCAAGCAACGCGCTACAATTTCAGTGTTTCAGAGTTTCTGTGTTTCAGCTTTTTCTTCAAATGTCCAATCCCCCATCCCCTGAAAAATTGCGCGAAGAAATCGGAGAATTTCTGCGCTCAAAATATGGTGAAAGTGTGGCTGTCGCCGATGTGGATTTTGCCATGCCGCACGAAGGCACGCCCACCGAGAAAAAAAATGATGTCGATTCGATCGACTTCAAGCTCAAGCCTACGGAGCTTGAGGCTTATCTGAAACAATACGTTCTGCATCAGGATGATGCAGTCGAGATTCTCGCCACGAAAATCTGCACGCATTTCCACCGTCGCAAGTGGGAGATGGATCATCCCGATCACGGCCCCAATGTGGGCAAGATCAAATCCAATATCCTGATGATCGGCCCCACGGGCGTCGGCAAAACCTATCTCGTTAAACTCATCGCCGACAAAATCGGTGTGCCATTCGTCAAAGGCGACGCCACGAAATTCTCCGAAACCGGCTACGTCGGCGGCGACGTGGACGATCTCGTGCGCGAACTCGTGCGCGAGGCCAAGGGCGACATTCAACTCGCGCAGTACGGCATCGTCTACGTTGATGAAATCGACAAGATAGCATCGGCCGGAAACTCCATCGGGCCCGATGTTTCGCGAGGCGGCGTGCAGCGCGCGCTGCTGAAACTCATGGAAGACACCGAAGTGGACTTGCGCACGCCGCACGATCTCGCCGCACAGATGGAGGCCGTCATGGAGGCGCAGAAGTCCGGCAAAGCCGAGCGAAAGAAAGTATCCACCAAGAATATTCTCTTTATCGTCTCCGGCGCGTTCAACGGTCTGCCCGAAATCATTCGCCGCAGGTTGTCCAAAGGTACGATGGGGTTTCAGCCGGATCTCTCCCCTCCGCTTCAGCGGGGGGGCCAGGGGGGGTCAAAATCCCAAATCCCAAGCAAAAAATCCGAAGTCGCTCCGCTCCCGCCCATTCTTACAGACGGCATTCACGACATCAAGTGGAGCGACAACGAAGGTATGCTGTCGCTCGTAACGACGAACGATCTCGTGGACTACGGCTTCGAGTCGGAGTTTGTGGGGCGTCTGCCCGTACTGGCGCAGCTTCGTGACCTGTCCGAAGAGGCGCTGTTTGATGTGCTGAGAAATTCACACTCGACGGTTGTGCTGGGCAAACAGCGTGATTTCGCCGCCTACGGTATCGAGCTGGAGTTTCACGACGATGCGCTGCGTGAGATTGCGCACCGCGCGTATCTTCAGAAAATCGGCGCGCGAGGATTGATTTCCGTTGTCGAAAAGGCTCTCATTCGGTTCGAGAAAATTCTGCCGTCAACGACTGTCAGAAAACTCACCGTAACGCGCGGGACGATTCTGAATCCAGAAGCTGAACTCGAATCGCTTTTGTTCGACGACGCGTTTCTGAACTTTCAACGCAAGTTTCTCGAACGCACCAACGGACTGATCTTCGAACTGCCGCGTGAGACCAAGCGTTACATACGCGACAAATTCGGCGGCGATCCGCTGCTCCTGGCCGACCGATTGCTTGCGATGTTCCAGAACTACGAGCACGGCATGAAGCTCGCCAACCTGCAGAGCATGAAGCTCACTCCCGAAGTCATCGACGATCCCGACGGCGCGCTGGATAAACTCGTCAAGCAGGTGTATTCACAGAAGTAGGGGCCGACTGCGTCGCCCAAGCTACTCGCCGAGGCGGGTTAGCACAGGATAGCTAGGAAAATTACACGCAGATTCCGTGCGTTACCCGCCCGGAATCTTTTTACATGAGTCGGTGTGCTCAGAGCCACACGCTTTTTTTGAGAGTATGCACTAATAATCGAGGCCGCGAATGATTCGCGGCCTCGTTACTTTTTGTCACTGTGCAGAAACTTATCCAATCGGTTTCTTACCCTGAATGATGCGGATCAGGATCACGGCCGCCGCAATCAGCAGCAGAATGTGAATAAAACCACCGAGCGTATAAGAACTCACCATTCCCAGCGCCCATAGTACAAGCAGTACAACCAAAATGGTCATCAACATGGCTCTGTCCTCCGGTTGCTCCAGAAGTGTATTGTTCGCAATTGCTTGCGATTCGGGTTCTTTCTGTTAAACGATTAGGGATGACCGTGGGTTTCCCTGGCCTTGGCGGGCTTGTAATTAGGTTAAGCCTGTGCTATATTGGTTCTATTCATCCAGATCGGGAGGTTACACACTCATGAAATCCATCCACATCATCCTGTTCCTTATTTCAACGGCCGCCTCCGCCCAACCTTACGAGCCGATTGTGCTGTGGGAGCGAGAGGGTGCAGGGGACAGCTCGTACTATGGAACGGAGATTCTGGCGCTGGGCGACCAGAATGACGACGGCTTCAATGACTGGGCGGTGTATGCGCAGGGTATAAGCGGCGCGCCCGAGGGCCATCCCTATGAGCCGAAAGTGGAGTTTTTTCATGGTGGCAATCCACCGGATGCAGAGCCGTACATGGTGCGAGTAATGGATCGTGTCACGGAGTCGCGTTTGCGTGGTGCGCGCGCTTTGGGAGATCTGAATGGCGACGAATACGAAGACTGGTGTATCTTTATCGACATTGTTGAAAATCCCGAAACCCCGCCACTCGTCAAAGTTTATTTTGGGGGTCCAAACTCGGGCAACCAGCCGGATATAGAGTTTTCGATTCATTGGCTTTATCCCGCAGGTGATTTCAATGGGGACGGTTTCGATGACCTTTATCTTCTTCGCTCCCCGACTGCGATTGTCTTTGGGGAGAGTCCCATGGATACAACCCCTGACTGGCTTAGCGGTCGTTACCTTGGTTTTATGGCATCAGGCGGAGATTTGAATGCGGATGGCTATTCAGACTTGGTTGATGATGTCGACGCAACGCAGTATCAGGATCTCGATGTTTATCTTGGAAGTGTTGAGCCGGAAACAAGTTCTACTTATCATTGGCCGGCGCGATCTCAAATTCCGTCAATTGTTCGTAGTTTGAACGGAGACAATTTTGATGAGATCGGATTACGAAGAAGTGGATGGGGGAAGATCTACTTTGGTGGAGCGACACTTGACACGATTGAAGATGCGCGCCTCGATTTTCCGTGTTTCGGCGGTCCGGAACCGGGAGGTCCGAGCGAAATTGTTTCAGCAGGGGATTTTAATGACGATGGATATAATGATGTAATCATGTTTGCGGAGTTTTGTCCGGATTCTTGGTACGGAACACTAACCTTTCATTTGGGCGGGAGTTGGGTAAACTCAAATCCCGTGTTTGTGATTCAGGGCTGGACAGATCCGCTCAACTTGATTGGTATTAGAGTAGCCACAGGATTGGGTGATATCAACGGCGATGGGGTTGATGACTTCGCAATTGGTGCCAACGACGACATTGCACACGCAGGCCGGCGTGGGAAAGCGGTAATCTTGTCTGGCGATACCAGCCTTCATGTAAGCGCAGACGATCCGTTTGTGCTGCTTCCATCGGAATTTGCAGTGCATGTTTCTCCGAATCCATTCAATAGCTCCACAAGAATTGATTTAGTCTTGCCGCCGTTCGAAGACGAGGCAGTGCTAACACTTTACAATCTACTGGGACAGATTGTCCACAGCACTCGTCTTCTTAATTTGTCAGGGTACGGATCCTACACGCTCGACGCCTCGTCGCTGACGACAGGAATCTACCTTCTGCATGCGGAGTCCGGTGCATTCCAGACCACCTCGAAACTTGTTTTGCTGAAATAACACTTTAACCTGAAGGAGTCGGTGATGATTCGCAGTCTTTTCTTGCTGTGTCTTATGTTCGTCTGCTCCGTTTCGTATGCGTTTGATATAGCCGTTTACTTCGATGCGCGCTCGGGCGTCAATTGGAGATGCCAGAAGCCGGACAGCACTTTTTGCTGGAGTGAAGATACGCCTCCGCCGTCGCGTGCTACAGTACTCGCGAACATCGGTACCGACAACGAACAGCAAGTACTGGATTGGTTTCATGCGATGGGCGTGACGCACGTGATCCCTTACTATCCGTTTGCATCGGACTTTGATGACTATCTGGACCGGGATTTCTACAACATGAAGATACTCAATTCCAGTTGGCCCGGCGAAGCATTCAAGTACATGGAGTCGCAAAGAAGAGATATAGATGTTTGGCTAATCGAAAACCCGTATGTCAATGACGACAGTTCAAGTTGGGGTGAAGGCGCTGCATCTGTACTCGACGTTCAATTGGGATTGGACGTGTTGGAAATGTCCCAATCATCAGAGGGTACCATGTGGAATCCGACCTCGGAGTTGGGGAAATGGAGCGGATGGAATTGGCGGGAGGCGATGATCAGTTGGGATGTTTATATGCCAATGCATTTTCAGATCGAGTGCAATTTGCTTCCGGACGGTGAGCCGGGCGAGACGCAGCCCATCGCAACCTTTTATTGGTTTGTGCGGAACTATGATGCGAACGGAAATCCTGACGGCTGGTGGCGCTACCCCGGTCAGGTGATGCGCGTGGAAGATTTTACTACAGCGGTGGATGAACTGGATACTATGCATTTCCGGATAGACCCCAGCCCCGAGGCAGGAAATACATTCACGCTGGTCGATGAAGATTTCCAACAGGGAGTTCCATCCTCTACAGCGAGTTCGCATTCGTTTGGCCGGGGCGATCCGACGCTGGAGGAATTGCCGTATCACGTAAGCGGCCAGCTCTGGGGAACCCCGGTGAGAATGGCGGTTCAGTATCATGGCGATAATCAGACTTTTCAAATGCGCAAAGTAGATGTTTGGGATGAAGGCTATCACCGACTGTTCGTGAATACAGACAGTATTGACTATTATGAGGACCAGATAGCGGGTGCGTTTCAGGCGCAGCGAACGATGGGCAGCGACACGAATTTCGGCGGTTGGTACTATGACGAGTGGTATCAGGATGAACAGATCGGCTCCTTCGTGAAAGTGAACCAGATCATTGCGAACGCCACGCGTGGTGAGGGCATTGCCACAAACGGACACTTCGGATGGGAGGGGTGTGGTGACTGCGATCGCAATTTGCTGTTTAATGAGATGAGCGAACAAGGAGTGAACATCAAGATTCACATGGATGAGTTTTATTTATGGGGCGAGAAGAGAACATGTTTTGAAAATTTCAGATGGGCGTACACGCTTCCCGAGTCAGATACAACTTACTTTACATTTACTCCCCGCCCAGACAGCACTGTCGAAGCGGAGAAGTCTTTGCAATGCGCGATTGACGGGTGGATGTGGGGTGACTCGCAGATTATTGTTGAGCATAGTGTCCCCATCAAAAGCTGGTATCTTACAGCGCTGCTTGGACTTCTGAGTCAGGTCTCATTCGTTCACCAGAATGATAAATTGTTCTGGGCGATGCTGCAGGGCGACGACGACAATCTTACTGATGCGGATTGTACGGGTACATGTTGTACGATTCGGGAACCGTCCCCTAACGAAGTGAAACTTTCGGCCTGGTTATCCGTTGCTGCGGACGCAGACGGCATACTTTGGTACCCGATCAAGCTCGGAGGAGGACTATTGAAATGGGAACCGGACGACGCTGATAACTGTGGTGGCGCTTTGCAGAGCGGTTCAGCGGATGTGGAGACAACAGATCGCTACTGGGCCGCACGAGACGCAG
>CAZVXJ010000037.1:0-16320 GCA_964631675.1 uncultured Alphaproteobacteria bacterium | reverse complement strand
CATCGATAGCCTGCTCCGGGTTAAGGTGAATATCCGGCCAGCTTTCGTCATAGGCACCAATCTTGACCATCGACAAGTCAAACGGACCGAAGCGCGCGCCAATTTCCGCAAACCCCGGAAAAGGCCCTGTATCACCGCTGAAATAGACGCGCTGACTTTTACCGTTGATCACCCAACTCGCCCACAGCGTTTCATTGCCCTTGAGTCCCACTCGGCCCGAAAAATGCCTGGCGGGTGTACATACAAACTCAATTCGGGTGGCTTCATCCGTGTGCGATTCCCACCACTCCTGTTCGACAATGCGTGACTTTTGTACACCCCACTTTTCTAAGTGCGCGCCGATACCGAGCGGAACCACAAACTGCGTCTGTTTTCCGGCAAACCACTGAATCGTTGCCATATCAAGATGATCGTAGTGATCGTGTGAGATCAGCACGAAATCAATCGGGGGCAAGTTCTGCAATGAGATGGGATTCGGAAAGAACCGTTTTGGCCCGATGAGTGATGACGGTGAACAGCGCTCGCTGAACACCGGATCCGTCAGAATCAGGTGACCATCCATTTCCAGCAGCGTCGTTGCATGACCCAGCCAGGTGACACTGAAGCCACTCGCTGATTTCAACTTTTCCGGCGCGCTGTTCAAATCCACGATGGGTAACTGCTTCAGTGGAACACGCACCTCGTCGCCGAACAGCCAGTCCACAGTCATTTTCCACCACGACCCCATTTCATCCCCGCCATAGGCGGGCGGGTTCGCGAGCTTCCCCGCATGATAGAGCGGCAGCTTCTTCAGCCGCTCCAGCCGCGCACCTTCAGGTGAAGCACCAAACTGCTTAAACCCTGCCGTGGAAAAATAAGCGATTCCCCCCACCGCCAGCAGGATGCCGAGTAGTCCGAATAATCCCACTTTCAGTTTGCTGAGTCCAAACAGCATCACCAAATCCACTCCAGGGCGTCCGGCATCACGCGCTGCCAATTGGCCCAGCTATGCCCATCCGGCAAGTAAACCGCACGGTGCGCATAGCCTTTCTCAACCAGAACCTGCTCCAGTCGCTGCTGCGCTGCCAACAAATTTTCACTTCCGCCGATTGCCGTTTCATAGGTGCCCACATTCATGTAGATCTTCACATCCCGCACCGGATTCTCCTGGATGGAATCGATGATTGCATCCCCGCTGAAAGAGAAGTAACCCGACTGCGCAATACAATACTTGAAACTCTCGTGCCGATGCCACGCAAGATAGAGCGCGCCGATTCCGCCCGATGATTCGCCCACGATGGTTCGGCCCTCACGCGACGCGACCGTGTTGTAAGTTGAATCCACCCGCACAATCAACTCCTCCACGAACGCGCGCGCAAAATCCGGATTCATGTGATACTCCTGCGAACGATTGACCGGCGGCACCATCACAATCACAAAGGCGGCCAAACTGCCGTCGGCGATCATATTATCCGCAATCGTCGTGATCCGCAGAAAATTCCGGTAGTCATTCCCGTCATGGCAATAAAGCACTGAATAGCGGCGCGTGGAGTCTTCTACATCGTAGCCCGCAGGAAGAAAGACCGTGATGGTGCGCGTGTTGTTCAGAATATCGGAATGGAAGCTGAAAGTCTGGCTGGTGCCGTGTGGAATCGATGTGTCCACGACCGCCTCCGCAGGCGGCGCAAAATCCGGCATCCACATTTGTGAGTTCGGTCCAAACCCGCCCGGAAACGTGCGGGGATTAAGCGGATCGAGCACCCATGTATTCCCATTGACCACAAACTTGTAATCAAACCGCGCATTCTTCTCGAACCGCTTCACCGCATAATGCAGCGTCGTGCCGCTGAGCACTTGCGTTAAATCGCCGTTCGGATTCCAACCGTTGAAATCTCCCGCGACTGTGATGGTGTTTCCCGGACTGCGATACAAAAATGCCGCCGATCCAAATTCCGAATCCGGCTCAACCGTCACCGGAGGAATCGCAATCGTATCCCAATAGGCGATGAATGAATCCACCAGCGCCGTCCGTGCGTTCACGTCTGTCGTCTCCGCCTCCGTCAAAAACTCCTCAAACGTCCAGTAATTGGTCTCCGGCGGCGGCGTCTGGTTGTCGGAACTGTCCGAAGACTCACACGAAGCCAGAAGTGCAGAAAGTACTACGAATATCAGAGCAGTGGTTTTCATCTCAAAGTAAACGGTATTCTCCGCCGTAGCGGGTTTGGACAATTGCTCAATGAAAACTCCGCGCAGTCTGCGTCTGTTACCCGCACGGAATCTCCCCGCATTGAAAGCACACGCAAGGAAACGACACGCAGTGTCCGCAGTGTGTCAGAGTTTTCTCTCTACGTACGTTTCACCTGCCAGCTCTTGCACCCACTTCTTCATCTCCTCGTCCTGCTTCTTCGCCAGAGCCATGCGCTGGATGCGGTCGTAATCCTCGTCTAATGTGATTTTGCGTGCATACACCCTGTCCGTCACACACAGGACGTGTACGCCAAACACCGTGCGCACCGGCTCCGCGAATTCGCCCTTCTTCTTATCTCTTACAGCACCGGCAAAATCCGGAGGCATTTCCTGTGGACTGAACCATCCCAAGTCGCCGCTCTTGCCGGCGGTCTTTGCGTCTTTGGAGTACAACAATGACAGCGCCGCCAGATCGGCTCCGCCTTTCAATGCCGTTAAAATCGAATCCGCGCGCGCTTCTGTGAGCTTGCGATCTCCCTCCGCAGGCTCGATGCGAAACAGAATGTGATTGCTGTTGATCTTTTCGCCCACCCGTTCATTCAGGCGGATGATATGCACGCCGAACGCGCTCATGACCGGCTTCGAGATCTCCCCCGGCTTCAGTTCATAGGCAACCGCTTCGTATTCCGGTACAAGATCGCCGCGATTGGTTTGCCCAAGTTTCCCGCCATTCTCAGCGGAACCCGGGTCGTCCGAGTACTGCTTTGCAAAATCCTCGAATGTTATCTTCCCGTCCAGAATCGCCTGCCGCGCAGAATCCGCCCTCGCCATTGCTGCCGACTTGGAGATTTCCGACACTTCATCCTGCAACAGGATGTGGGCGATTCGCACACCGTCCTTCAGCTCCGGTATCGAGTCCTTATAAGTCTCCCAGAACGACTTCACATCGGAGTTTGAGACGGAAACGGTTGCCATCTTCTTCTGTTTGACCTGCTCTATCAACATCCCCTCTTCCACAAGCACACGAAACTGCCGCTTGATCTTTGCAAGCGGCATTCCGTAATATTCTTCGAGCTTATCCTGCCCTCCCGCCTGATCCACCAGCGACTTGACACGCGTATCGAGTTCCTTATCCACGTCCTTGGGCGGAACTGTGAGCGAATCCAGCTTTGCCTTGGCGAGCAGAATTTTCTGGTCGATTAGATCCCGCAGAACACGTTCTTTCAGTGTGTCGATTTCCGCCTCGCTCAGACGGTCCATGGCCGACTGCGTGCCTACGGCGAACTGCACATACTGAAACACCTCCGAATCCAGAATAATCTCATCGTCGACCACGGCCACAACCCGGTCAATAACCTTTTGATCCTGAGCAAAGAGCAATATCGGAAACAGGAGCAGAATAATAACAGTACCCATCGTGCGGCTTTTCCCCTCCCAAAATTTATTTTGGGGGGGGCAGGGGGGGGGTCCTCTGAACTCACCGCTCCGCTTCAGCGGGGGGGTAAGGGGGGGTCTCATCAGATTCTTCATTTCTCAAAAATCTCCACGCGCCAGTGTTTCTTTAATTCAGCGAGCATTCTCTCCTGTCTCGCCTTACTCTCTTCCAGCAGAATCCGCCCTACTATCTCATCTCTCACGACCGCGAGATCAAGTACCGCGCCCGCCGGAAACTTTTCCACAAGCTTCATCACGCGAAACCCGTCCTCATACGGCCGGGTTTCGGCAATCTGTCCGGCACCGAGTTTGGAGAGCTCATCGGCCAGTGATGGGTCCAACTCGGTGTGCTCTGCCAGCCAGCGTCCCTCGGACGCAATCGTCCCTTCGCTGATGGCGGTGGTATCACCTCTCTGCAAGTCAGCGCGAAATCGATCGACAACATCTCGCGTTTCGCCCCAATAGAGTTCAATCAAGTACGAATCCGTGGGCCGCAGAAATTCGCTGCGATGATCGCTATAGTATTTCTGGATAACCGAGTCCGACGGCATCGAAGCCGGCTGCGCGGCCAGCAGCTTGGATGCGTAAAGCTCCGCCCGCAGCGCCTCCAGTTTCACGGCGATGTCCGCGTCCTTTGCATATCCGCGCCGTTCACCTTCAAGCTCCATCAGCTTCCGTTCCACCCAGCTCTCAATCAGCCTAAATCGCTCGGAAGTCGAAAGCGAGTCATAGGCCATGCCGGCCAATTCTCCCGCGATGTCTTTCGTCAGTGCCCATTCCCCAACACGAGCGATGGCATCTTTCGGTAGATCATTTTTTGAGCAGCCCGGCAAAAAGATCAACGAAGCGAGTAAGACGAATGGCGCAAGCCGTACCAAACACACACAGCCGCGGAGGGAAGTCTCTACAAAGAGCAGGTTGTGCTTGTTTTCCGCTTTCCGCTTTCTGCCTTCAACTTTGTCCTTACGGTTCCCGGGCAATCTTCTCCTCTTCCTTCCCGGGCACCAGGGGCCAGACCGCCGAGAGCGCCTTCTCCTCAATCTTCACGGGAAACTTCTTTACGACCATTTCTTCCAGTGCTTTTTGGGCTGCGTCGGTTTGCGCCTGACGGCATTCACGTGCGACCTGCGCCCGTGATTCTTCGAAAGTTTTTGTCCGCGACGGCACAATTTCCAACAGCTGGATGACCGAGAAATTCTTTCCCGACCGAATCGGTTCAGAGATATCTCCCGCTTTAGTCAGCGCGAACGCATATCGTCCGATCACGCCGAATCGCTTCTCTTCAAACGGGCCAATTCGTCCGGTATCCGGCTGGGTGGATTCCTTCTGGTTAAACCGCCGGGCGAGTTCCTTGAAGTTCTCGCCGTTCAGTGCGCGCTCACGCACACGCGCGCACTTCACCGAATCTTCCTTCACAAATATCTCGCGTACTGTGCGCTGCTCTTCCTGAATATAGTTTTCCAGATGCGTCTCGTAGAACTTCCGCAGGTCCTCTTCGGTCGGATTGACCTTGTCGGTGACCTCTTCCTTTTGCAGTATTCTAACCACCGCATTCTGTGTCTGTTGCTGTATTTCCGGATCCGCCATAGCCTTTTTCGTCAAGCCACTGTTCTTGGCGGCGTCATCCAGCAGCTTGGGTTCCACAATCGAATTCACAAGATCAAACACCGAGGCTGAATCTTCCCACTTCACGCGCGCGGCATTTGTCCCCAGCTTCTCGATCAGATCATTCACCGTAATCGAGCCTCCGCTATACGAGGCCACCACGGATTTCTTCTGTTCGTCTGTGAAAACCGGGGCAAGGCTTGCTGACTTCGTAACTGTAGGATCGAGTAATTTGCGGCGGAAGATTTCCACATTGTCCGACTTATACTCCAACCCGGATTTCTCCCGCAAATTCATTACGTATTCACGAGCCGCATTGTTCAGTCTTTCGGCCTCAACTTCCCGAAGTTGGGTTTTGATGTTGTCTTTCATCTCGTCAAAAGGTCGGCGATCCTGCACGGGCCGTCTCTCTTCCACCCAAATCAGGTGATAGCCGTAGTCGGTTTTGATTGGCCCGGTCAATTTGCCCGGTTCTGCTGACCAAACTGCTGACTGGAATTCATCCACCATCCGACCCCAGGGAAACCACCCCAAATCTCCTGAATCCGCGGCCGACGTTGCGTCCTCGCTGAACCTTATCGCTGCTGCCTTGAAACTCAATCCGCCCTTGATGGCGGCCGCGATCGAGTCTATCCGCGCTCTCACCTTCAATGAATCGGAACCTGCGCCTCCGGTGTCCATGGGCATCGTCTTAAGCAGGATGTGCCGTGCATGAACCTCTTGACCGGACTTATCATAAAACTCCTTCGCCATCTTGTCCGTGATGACCTTATCTATCACCTCCGCTGTGTAAAGGAGTTCCAGCGCTTTGTTGCTCGCCATCCGCTCGAAATCACCCTTCACTTCATCGCGCTTGTCAATCCCGCGCGAGACTCCCTCAAGATACTTCGCCTTCCCAATCGCGATTTCGCGCACCAGCCGCTCGCGATCGGCATAGGGTTTTTTCATAGCCCCATCTTCGCCGCGAAACTTCTCAATCGCCTGCTTCTTGAACTCGCTTACGCGAATCTTTTCCTTGCCTACGGAAGCCACCACCGGATCATTGCTCTTTTGACATCCGGCAAGCAGCAACACAGCCAGCACGGTCACGCCGGCCAGCACGGGAATCCTTCTGATCACTCTTCGTTCCTCTATGACTTGAATTTTAGAAAATGATGCGGGAAAAATGCGGTGATGCTCCGTCTATGTTTTTTATTTACAAGCACATAAACGAAGCGGCTATCAGGCTTCTGGTAAACCTGTTAAGATACGAGAAAAATCCTGCTTCTCAAAATTGTGGACCCGCCGGAGGCGTATCTGTTTTTCTTCACCAACGGGGTCTATTTCGGGCAGTATCCAGATTACCTTCTGAGCACTCTCGTCACTTCGTACTGAACGGCCGTCGAGTCATCCGCCGCAAAGCGAAAGGAAGTCTGGGCGGTCGTTATCTGCCGAAACAATGTGTCACCCGTAACATACTCAAACACATGATAAACCGAGTCGTTCGACTGCGGCTGCCACCTCACTTCCACCGAATCCGGCAGCACGCGCAGAACAACGTTTTGGATGGTGCTGTCTGTCACGCCAATGGATGGCGACAGCGGAGTGAAGTTGCCCCACAAGTCCCGCCCCTGCACCGAAAACCGGTAGCGTGCAATGGGGGGTACAAGATTGCGCATTTGTATCGCCCGCGTTTCAAAATCCCAGAGCGCCCGATATTGATTCCCCGCTTTTGACTGAAACGGTGATCCCCCGTTAATCTCCGTGGTGTCGTAGTAGATCCGGTAGGTATCAAAATTCCGGTCCGCCGCCACGGGGGACCAGCGCAAATACACATCGTTGTTCGCAAGCACGGTCGCCTGATAGGGAATCGCGTACATTGGCTCCGTCACGTCATCTTCCAAAAGCCACCAGGCATAGCCTTGATCCATCGCTGACACAAACGGCTGATAATATTCGTTCACATGCGTAAAACACCCTGCACTCGGAGGCGCAGAACATGGCAGCCAGCGTACCCAGTCCGGAGGCGTCCACAAACCGTCCGGATACTCGTCCAGCTCGATGTGCAGAAAAGTTTCCGGATCCACCTCGACATTGTGCCCCACGTGCGAGAAACTCGCTTGTTGATTGGGTACGGCGCCCGTCAGGTCTGCGAGCGAAGGAATCGTTATCGGTCCGCCGAAACCGTGCCAGGCATAGGGCGGATTCGACCACAGCCCCACATACTGATTCACCTGACGCTGCACCGCCGGATCGCCGTCGATTCCCTCGACCGGATAGCGCGGCAGCGCGTTGATGATATCGCGGTGCTCCGCCCGGTCTCTGAGCGGAAGGTTCGGATAGAAATCATCACGGTAGGCGCACATCTGAATGTCCATCAAATCCGCGTGGGTCGCATGATCATAAGAGTGCAGTTGAATCACGCTCGACTGCGCATTCCAGTTGCGGCCCCACTCCTCGCACATTGCTTCATGGAGGATGGCAAAGGCCGTGCGGCGGTTGCGGGATGGATCCGACTGTGTACGGCCATTATTGTACTCTCCTCCGCCGGTCGAATCCCACCGCACTTCGCGCCCCGCCCCGGCAATCATTAGCACTTTTGCATTCATCTGCAGGAACAACTCAATTCCCACGGGAATCGAAACAAAATCATCTTCCGGATGCGGCAATTGAATCGCCACCTCGGCAAAGCGCGGCTCTGGATGAAATACGTACAACCCCCAGCCCTTGCGGAAAGAGCCAATCACTTCGTCTCCCTCGACCGAGTCTACATTCACATCCACATAGCTGGAATCGAGCCGCTCGCGCAGGAAATAGAAGTCTGCGACTTGCTCCGTATCGTCAAAACGCACAAGGTCATAGTTCCAAACCGTGTCCTGTCGGATCACGAGCGAATCCACTATCGTCCATTCCCCTCTGAGCGCATGCCGAAACACAGCTTTCCACCTCGCCAAAGTGGAGTCTCCGGCCGCTCCCGTGGGTATCAGCTCAAAACTTCCGAATCCATTCGTCTGCGGATCAAACCACGCCGGGCCGTAATCGTTGTACCCCGGCCGCGCGACTCCTTCGCTCACATGCGACACCCAGTGGTCGTACGCACTCCCCGGATTTTGCCCAAGCAAAAACCCACGCAGTGCGCCTGATTCTTCAATCATCGCGAACGCGCGTGTGGCCGTTAACACTATTATAAGAGCAATCGTTTTCATCGTCTTCTAAACGTTCTTCTCCCCCCGCATGCGGGGGGCCGGGGGGGTCTTCTCTTCGCCGAGGCATGTGTCTTCACATGCCCGGAACACACTGCGTGTGCTTTTCCGACTACCTCGTTGTGCACGAGAGCTATCTCTATTTCACTTTCATCGCAAAATGATGGCTCGTAATATCCATTCCCTTGTGCAGATAAAACCGGTGCGCGCGAAACCGCGTTGGCCCCGTCCCCGAGTCGAGATGAAACGAATCACATCCTTCCCGCTTCGCATACTCCACCATCCAGTCGAACAGCTTCGATGCATACCCGCCGCCGCGCGTCTTTTCATCCGCAATCAGATCATCCACATACAAAGCCTTTCCCCACGCCAGATATTCCGCAATCCGAAATCCCGCCACCGCTCTTATCTCCCCCCACTCCGCTTGATCCTCACCCCTCCGCTTTAGCGGGGGGGCAGGGGGGGTCTCGTCAATATACGCCATCACCCACCCCACACTCTCCCGCTGCCTCATCGCCTGCGCCACGAACTGCTCTTCCGTGAGGTGCGGCCTAAGCTGCTGCATCACTGGCCAGCAGCGGCGGATGTCTTGTTCTGTTTCTGCGATGCGAATGTTCATGGGTTTCCTGCTGCTATCCCGCATACAATAACCGAGTCTGCTTGCCAATCATAGTGAGTGACTTTGATCATATTGCAGCCGGGACTCCATGCTGAGTAAGTGAAATCCAATTCTCCATAGGCGTTCGTGGTGTCAAACACCAGCGAATCTGATTGGTTTATTCCACCAATCTCTTGACTAGTCACCGACAAAACAACGGGCAAGTTTTCAATGTCATAATCACATCCAAGCACGGTGAGCCTTGCCGCCACGCGCGTGGTTTCCGGAAGTGTGACCGATACGGTATCCGCGACTTCCGTATGAAATTCAACCGCCAGCCAGCAACCATCGCAATCAGCGCAATTCTGATTACACCCCACAACTCCCCATACTACCATCGCAATCACTGCGAATAAAATTGCATCCTTCATCTTAACCCCCCACAGGTTTTGCTGGTTAAACGTCTATCACACAAATGGGCGATGCAAGCCCATATTCTCCTTCTTCGCCGAGGCGGGTTAGCACAACGAACTCAATCAAACTCCTCGCCGTAGCCGTGCGTTACCCGCCCGGAATCTTTTGATCCTACCAGTCCCGGGAGGGTAACGCGCGCAAAACAATTTCGATTTTTCAATTCAATCTGCGCTAACCCTCCTCGGCGGAAAAAGCCCCTACAATACCTCCACCGCCTTTCTTTCCTCCCCAATCGAAGCAAGAAATCCCACCCCATACCGCATCTTGTCTTTCCAACCGGTTTTCACTTGGCCGAGCGGCAGCTTAATCTTTACCGGGCCGCTCGCCGAAAACTCCACCGGAAAAGCTGCGCTCTTCGATGCGATATCCAATAATTTCTCTCGCGTCATCTGACCTTGCGGATACTCGATCACCATTTCACCGGCCGTAATCTCGATCCGCTCCGCGCCAAGTTTTTCGCCGAGCACGCGCACACGCACCATGTCAAACAAATTCTCCGCTGGCTCGGGCAGTTTGCCAAAGCGGTCGCGCACGTCCTCTTGCACTTCGCCCACGCGCGCAAGATTCTTGGCACGTGATAGCTCTCTGTAGTAATTGAGTCGCAGACTCCCCTCGGGCATGTACGGCTCGGGGAAGAACGCATCGGCATCGAGCCGCAGCTTCAGTTCCACCGGCTCCTGCTCCTCGGACTGCTGACCCAACTGTTCAAGCTGCACCTCCCGCACGGCCTCCTCAATCAGCCGCTGGTACATCTCAAAGCCGACACTATTAATATAACCACTTTGCTCCCGTCCAAGCAAATTTCCCGCGCCTCTAATTTCCAAATCGCGCATCGCAAGCTGGAATCCGGCCCCCAAATTCGAGAAATTCGTGAGTGCCGCAAGCCTCTCCCGCGCGACCCCCGTCATTTCAAAGCGCGGCGGCACCAGCAGATACGCATAGGCTTTTCGTGAACTGCGACCGATTCTGCCCCTTAGCTGATGTAACTGCGCGACTCCGAATCTATCTGCGCGATTCACGATCATCGTGTTCACATTGGGCATATCGATCCCCGACTCGATAATCATGGTAGAGATCAGCACCTGCACCGTGCCTTCCACAAACTCCATCATCACGCGCGCGAGCGAATCCTCTTCCATCTGTCCGTGCGCAATACCATACCGCACATTGGGCAGCAATCTTTCCAGCATGCGCTTCACCGCCGGAATACTCTGAATCCGGTTGTGCACGAAAAACACCTGACCACCGCGCTGGAGTTCGTATTCGATGGCTTCCTTCACCACCTTTTCCGAAAACTCCACCACGTCGGTTTCAATCGGCAATCTTCCCGGCGGCGGCGTATTGATCTGCGACAAATCGCGCGCACCCATCAAGGCCATGTGCAGTGTGCGCGGAATCGGTGTCGCGCTCATCGAGAGCACGTCAATCGTCGAGCGCAGCGATTTAATGCGTTCCTTCTGCACCACGCCGAAGCGGTGTTCTTCATCAATCACGAGCAAGCCCAGATCCGGAAACTCCACGTCCTTCGAAAGAATGCGATGCGTGCCAATCAACACGTCCACGTTTCCGTCGGAGAGTTTTTTCACGGTGACTTTCTGCTCTTTCGGACTCTGAAAGCGCGACATCACCTCAATTTTCACAGGCCAATTGGCGAATCGCTCCTTGAACGTGCGATAGTGCTGCATCGCCAGAATCGTGGTCGGCACCAAAATCGCGACCTGCTTGCCATCCGTCACCGCCTTGAATGCGCCGCGCATCGCGACTTCCGTCTTCCCGTAGCCCACATCTCCGACGACCAAACGATCCATCGGCATCGCGCGCTCCATATCCCGCTTCACGTCTTCCGCGGCCGTCAGCTGATCCGGCGTATCTTCATAGGGGAAACTCGCCTCCATTTCGCGTTGCCACAGAGTATCCGTGGAGAACGCATAGCCTGCCGCCTGCTTTCTGGTCGCATAGAGTTTAATCAAGTCCTCCGCAATCGAGAGCAGCGACTTCTTGGTTTTCTTCTTCAGTTCCTTCCACTCGCGCCCGCCGATCTTCGAGAGCGGCGGCTGAAATCCCTCACGCGCCGAATACTTCTGCACCTGCGCAAGGTTCTCCAGCTTCACAAACAGCGTCACGTCATCCTTGTAGAGAATCTTCAGGACTTCGCGCTGCGTCCCGCCCACCGCAATTTTTGTCAACCCCACATAGCGGCCAATCCCGTAGTCCACATGCACGACAAAATCTCCGGCCTTCAGCGAATCAATGTCATGCAGCGGCACGACATTCTTGAACTTCATGAAGCGGCGACGGCGACGCATTCTGCCGAAGATATCGTGATCAACAAGCAGCGCGAGTTTCGCCGCAGGCAGCGTGAACCCATGATGCAGTCCACCCTCGCGCACTTCGAAAGCTTGTTCCGGACAGCCGCGCTCGATCAGCACCTGTCCGAGCCGGTCTCCCGCGAGTTTCGAGTCCACCAGAATAATCGCCGCCGTGCCCTGCGCGTAATAATCCCGCAGCCGGTCGGCGACTAACGGCAGATTCGCGGCGAATCTTTCCTGCGGCGTGGCCTGAAAATCTATGACTACATTCTCATCCGCCGGAGACGTATCCGTGAACACCTGCGTAAAATGCTTCGCGGCCTTGCGGATGAGGTCGGCGTGGATGACACCCGGCGATGAACGATGAACGGTGAACGATGAATCCCTTCCGCTTTCCTCCTTTTGTGCGAGCTGCTCGTTCTCGCTGAAGAAATCTTGTTCTTCGTTTATCGTTCCTCGTTCATCTTTATCGTCCCCGTCCCACAGAATCTCGTTCAACTCCTCCGTGTCCATCATGCGCTCAGTCAGAGCGCGAATCTTCGCGGAACTCTTTTCGCCCAGCGCCTCTTCGTGCGCTTTTTTGACTGCCTGCCAAGTCCCGCGACCGCTCAGCCAGAAAATGACCGTGTCCGGCGGCAGATGTTCCAGCAAATGCGAAGTGTCCGCGACACCCTGGATTCCGGCCATGAGATACGCTTCGGGGATTTCGCCCGTGCTCTTCTGCGACGACGGATCAAACATGCGCACGCTCTCTATCAAATCGTCAAAAAACTCGATGCGCACCGGTTCCGCAGCACCAAACGCATACACATCCACCACCGCGCCGCGCACCGCAAACTGCCCCACCGCTTCCACAAACAGTTCCCGCTTGTAGCCCGAATCCACCAGATACTTCAACAGCGACTCGCGCGTCAGTGTTTCGCCCTTAGCCACGATGTAGGTGTTCTTCTCCGTTTCGCCCGGTTTCGGCAGCGGATCAATCATCGCCTGAGCCGTCGCCACAATCAAGGGCCGCTGATTTCGCGCCAGCGTCATCAGCACCTCCGCGCGTTCGCTCTGCTCTATCGGCGTGAGATCTCTTTCAAAGTGAGGCCGACCGGGAAGCAGGCATGGTAAAGCGGAAAGCGAATAGCGGAAAGCGACATTTTCGTCCTCTTCTTCTTTCCGTTTTCCGTTTTCCGTTTTCTGCTTTTCCTCAGCGAGCGCCGTCAGATCATCCACGACCTCTTCTGCATCTTCGAGCGTCTCCGTTACGATCAGCACAGGCCTGCCGCACCGCGTGTGCAGATAATCCGCCACCAGCACGGGCAAACTCCCCGGCACTCCTTTGAGCAGTATGCGCGAAACGTCTTCACCTCCCCGCTTCATAACAGCGTCTCCCCCCTGCTTTAGCGGGGGGGCAGGGGGGGCCAAAGCGTCCCCCAACACCAAAAACGGCTCCGAGCCGTACAACTTATCTTTCAGCCAATACATATTTTCTTTCGTTCAACACACACGGTTTCAAAGTTGGTCGCGAGAGGCATCCACTCCTCGCGGGTAGCACAATTCATAGTTGACAAAACAGATAGGATTTGTCGGCTTTCGTGAGAATACTATCATTAACAAATTTCTCTGCCTTCGTACTAATTTCTTGCGCGTATCGTACTTGCTTGCTTCAGCCCCTGTGGCGCTGTATCTTATTCTTGTCTATGATAGCTCTTAATCACCTAATCGCGGAGAATATGCGATGAAAGCTCTTCTCGCTTTTGTTCTCGTGACTGCAATTTCGCTGAATTCGTTCGCCTATCCCAGCTATACCGGCAGGTCCGGCGCGCCCACCCGTCAAACCTGTGCCAGCAGTTGCCATGGCTCGTCAGGCGGCACGGTGCAAATCAGCGGTTTTCCCGCAGTCTATGAACCCGGTCAGAATTATTTGCTCACGATTCAGAGACTCACCGGCGGCAGTATCGTGAACTTCAATGCATCCTGCCGCGTCGGTACCGGCACGACAAACGCAGGCGTGATCTCGAGCGGCGAACATACTGCCACTTATAATGTCAACGGCGAGACCAACGGCGTACACCTTTCCAGCAATGGGTTCGCCTCCGCGACCTTTAACTGGACTGCCCCGCCAGCCGGAACTGGAACCGTTCGACTCTATTGCGGAGCGCTGCAATCCAGCGAGAACGGGCCCAATTCAACTTTGGTCCTGGTTTCCAATGAAACCTCCGCGCTGCCCGGCATGGCCACACTCCCGAATCCGGCCAATCATGCAGTAGAAGTTCCTCTGACGGCTACGCTTTCGTGGGCGGCGGGAGCGGGCGCCACATCGCACGATCTCTACTTTGGCAACGCGAATCCACCCGATTTCGTCGTCAATCAGACTGCCGTGACTTTTGATCTGCCCGGCGATCTCGACGACGACATCACCTATTACTGGAGAATTGATGAGCGAAACGCGGCCGGAGTTACTCCCGGAGAAGTCTGGGACTTCACGGTAGTCAGCCTCCCCACTCCCGATCCGGCTACGGAGTTGACTATTCGCCCCATTGGCAACAGCCTTCGCCTGCGCTGGAATGCCGCGGATGGCGCGGTCGAATATCGCATCTACCGCGACACCATTCCCAATATTCAGATGGATGCTCAGCACCGAATCGCCACCTCTATTACCACTTCCTTCACAGACTCTGGAGCGGTGATGCTCGCCCCGCAATTCTTCTATCTCGTCACCGCTTCAAACTAAGCGTCGTCTTCATTTTCTCTTCATGGGCCTCGAAATGGGGCCCTTTTTTTGTTGTCCCCAAACGACGGCGAGTCAAACCATATCTTCTCCGTTAATGTACACTTTTTTTCGTTCGTCAATTGCGTTTTCAATGTTCATTGCAAGAGGCATCAAAACAGCGAGCGAGACGAGTTTTGTATTTGACAAATCAGGTCTGATTTGTCTGTAAATCTGAAGATGTTGACTTTAGCAATTGCGCCCGCTGCAACAGAAAATTATTTAGTCTACAGATTTGCTTGCATGAGATAACAGACCTGTGTATCATTTTCCTCCGATGCAGGACAGTGCTTAGTTCTCGGAATCAATAGACTGCATTAAAGTACTGTGCCCGCCTTTGGTGAAGATTTCCAGCCTCAGCCAGCTCTATCTTCTCTGATTATGTGCGCTTGATTTTGCCCGCGCGCAAAGTGTTCCGCGCTTCGTGCGGCCGATTGACAATTATGTTTCTTGATGAACAACCCAAGGAGAAGTTGAGATGAAAATCGTATTTGCTTTTGCGCTGATCTGTGCGCTGGCATTGAAATCATTCGCACACCCCACTTACACCGGAAGATCCGGCGCGCCTACCCGTCAAACGTGCGCCAGCAGTTGCCATGGTTCTGGCGGCGGAACCGTTCAAATCTCTGGCTTTCCCGCCAGCTACGTTGCCGGTCAGAACTATCTGCTGACCATCCAAAGGCTTTCCGGCGGCAACATTGTAAACTTCAACGCATCGTGCCGGGTCGGCACGGGCAGCGACAACGCGGGGGTGATTGCCTCCGGTACCAACACCGCAACGTACAATGTCTCCGGCGAAACCAACGGCGTGCACTTTACGACAGGGAATGTTGTTTCCGGCACGTTTAACTGGACTGCACCGCCAGTGGGAACCGGTACCGTAAGACTCTATTGCGGCGCGCTCCAAACCGACATTGACGGCGCCAACAGCACACTGGTGCTGGTTTCCAATGAGGCCCTTGCGCTACCCGGCATGGCCACGCTCCCCATTCCCGCTAATCACGCTGTTGACATAGCGGCTAATGTGGTGCTCGCTTGGACGGCGGGAAGCGGCGCTACCTCGCACGATGTCAGCTTCGGAACCACCAATCCACCCGCGTTCGTGATCAATCAAGCCACTATCGGTTTTGATCCGGTCGGAGACCTTACCGCCGGGCTCACCTACTACTGGAGAATTGACGAACGAAACGCGGCGGGTGCTACCCCAGGAGAAGTCTGGGAATTCACCGTCGCCGCTCCCGTTATTCCCGATGTGCCGACGAATCTGGTCATTCACCCCAGCGGCAATGACAACCTGCTCTATTGGGAACCCGCCGCGGGTGCCAATGAGTATCGCATCTACCGCGATATCGTCACCAACATTCAGATGGACGGCGGGCATATGATCGGCAGCACGGTGGACACAACTTTCACCGACCCGGGCGCAATCCTCGCCGCTCCGCAGTACTTCTATCTCGTCACCGCCTCAAACTAAGCGTCGTCTTCATTTTCTCTTCATGGGCCTCGAAACGGGGCCCTTTTTTGTGGCAACACGGTGCTATTATTTTGCATCTACATTTCCTATCTTTACCCCCATGACAAATCCCATCCACCCCTCCACCCGCATCGGTCACGTCCACCTCAAGGTCGCGGACCTCGACCGCTCGCTGGCTTTCTACTGTGATGTACTGGGCTTTACGCTCAAGGCCCGCATGGGAAAACAGGCCGCGTTCATCGCCGCCGGAGATTATCACCATCATATCGGCCTGAACACGTGGGAAAGCCGCAGCGGCACTCCCCCGCCCCGCGGCCACA
>CAZVXJ010000036.1:0-16345 GCA_964631675.1 uncultured Alphaproteobacteria bacterium | reverse complement strand
CCGTGCACTTCATGCCCGACAAGGAGATTTTTAAGACGACGGACTTTGTGTTTTCCACGTTGTGCGAGCGCCTGCGCGAGCTAGCCTACCTGAATCGCGGGCTGAAGATCATTGCCGAAGACCTGCGGGATGGCAACAAGATTGAATACAAGTTCGACGGCGGGATTGCCGAGTTTGTGAAGTATCTTGACGAAACACGTTCGGGCATTCACAAGGGCGTCATCTTTTTCGGAAAGACCATGGACAACGTTCCCGTCGAAGTCGCGCTGCAATACAACGACGGCTACAACGAGAATATCGTCACGTTCGTGAACAACATTAACACGATCGAAGGCGGCACGCATCTCTCGGGCTTCAAATCGGCGCTGACGCGCACGCTGAACAACTACGCCGACAAGAACAAGCTGTTCAAGGACAAGTTTCAGCTGCAAGGCGAAGACGTGCGAGAAGGATTGACGTGCGTGATTTCCGTACGCGTTTCAGAGCCGCAGTTTGAAGGACAGACCAAAACCAAACTCGGCAACAGCGAAGTCAAGGGCATCGTCGAGCAGATCGTGAACGAAAAGCTCGCCGAATATCTGGAAGAAAATCCGCATGCGGGGCGCGCAATCATTGACAAGTGCGTCTATGCCGCCAGAGCTCGTGAAGCCGCCCGAAAAGCCCGCGACCTGACACGCAGAAAAAGTGCGCTCGAATCAGGCAATCTGCCTGGAAAACTCGCCGACTGCACGACCAACGACATCGGCAAGAGCGAACTCTTCCTGGTTGAGGGTGATTCGGCGGGCGGATCGGCCAAGCAGGCGCGTAACCGCGAATTTCAGGCGATTCTTCCACTCAAGGGAAAAATTCTGAACGTGGAGAAAGCGCGGCCCGACAAAATTCTCGACAACGAAGAAATCAAAACGCTGATGATGGCCGTGGGAGTTGGCTGGGAAACCGGTGAAGAGATTGACATGTCGAAAGTGCGCTATGGCCGCATCATTCTGATGACCGACGCGGATATTGACGGCGCGCACATTCGCACACTGCTCTTGACGTTTCTGTTCCGCCGCATGAAGAAGCTGATCGAGGAGTCGCGCGTGTACATTGCCATGCCGCCGCTGTTTCGCGTGGGGAAGGGCAAACAGGTGCGCTATGCGATGGACGAAAAAGAGCGCGACGCGGCGATTGCGGAACTCGGCGGCACGCAGAATATCTATGTGCAGCGCTATAAGGGCTTGGGCGAAATGAATCCCGACCAGCTTTGGGAGACGACGATGGATCCCGAAAAGCGCACGGTGATGCAGGTCACGCTTGAAGACGCCGCCGCCGCCGACCGGACGTTCACGATTCTGATGGGCGATGCCGTGGAGCCGCGCCGCCAGTTCATCGAGCAGAATGCGAAGTATGTGACGAATCTGGATGTGTGAGGCTGCGCCTCATTTTGCCTGTAGCGCCGCACGGCCGTGCGCTCTGGTTCTTACTAATGACCGACAAATACTACAAATCTGTCCGCCTTCCCTTTCATCTTTACACTGGGCCGCGCATGTATTTCGTCACCATTTGCACGGCAGAGCGCGAGCCGTTGTTCGGCGAGATTCAAGACGGCGTGATGTACACTAATGAAATCGGACGGACAGTCGAAGAGGAGTGGTTTCGCTCGCCGGATCTGCGCAAGGAACTTGTGCTGGATACATTCATAGTAATGCCCGACCATGTGCACGGACTCGTAGGGTTAACCAATCTCGGTGAAGGGATAACCGAACTCGACCGAGCGCACAGCCGTGCGGCGCTACAAGCGGAACCGCTTCGCGGCTCACGGGATCGCGCTCCCCGGTCGCTCAGCTCGTTCATTGCACAGTTCAAAGCGACCACGACCAGGCGCATCAACGAAACGCGGCACACGCCCGGCAGCAAAGTCTGGCAACCCAGATTCTATGAACACATTCTTCGCATGTCCGAAAAATTTGACGCGGCGCGAAATTACATCCTAACCAATCCCGAGCGCTGGCAAGCCGACAAAGAGAAATCCGGAGTCTGGATGTAATCGCGCGGCCTGAATCGCACGTAACCACACCCTCGGTTTGTAGCGCCGCACGGCTGTGCGCAACTCATCATAAGAATTGGAAGCGAACAGATACATGCTTTATGTTGTAAGGAGAATCGACTATGACGCAAATCGTCCGCTCAGAGAAGACGGAGCCCAAATTCGCCTCAGACATTGAGCTGCCGAGCCAGCTATTGCGCGTTGGCAGCAGCGGAAATGCAAACTACAGGACAATTAGAGAAGCGTTAAAAGCCGCCCGCCCAGGCGACACGATCTTGGCGGAGCCCGGCGTCTATGATGAGTACCTGCATGTCGAGAAACGAGTCAGAATCATCGGCGTCGGGAGCGCAACCGATGTTCGAATTGGACATTCCATGAATACAGTATTGTGTTCGGCAACTCATGTGCACTTGGAGAACCTGTCGATCAAGAGCGAACTGCCGGATGATGTGCCAGTGTATGATGGTGAAGGCTACGCCGTGAAAGTCGAGAAGTGTGCGCTCGAAATGGTAAAGTGCATTGTCACTGGTGGCCGTCACACAATCAGCTGCGAAGAAGGGACCGAAGCCAGCATTATTAATTGCCTCATCGGCCAAAGCTCGAAAGACGGAATTCACGCTGATTCAGTCAAGCGGATCAAAGTCGTGGGATGCGCTGTCCAAAACTGCAAACAGCATGGTATCTTTCTGTCTTGCTGCGAAAAGCAAGAGATTTCCGATACAAAGATATCTGACTGCATGGAATTCGGAATCTCTACTGATAGTCTGCAGGGTGTTGAGCCAAGTACAATGCGCTGGGAGCACAATTTTCGTGGCAACGTCGAGGAGCGAACGCAACAAAGTGATTGGCGGAACACAGGAGAGGATTTGCCGTTCTGACGTCGCGCGGCGATTGCCCCTTCCACCATTCCAGCATGGTCGAGCGCGATCACGACGCATGCGATTTGACAGATCGTTGCGCATGGACCTGCTCGGCAAGACAAATGCCCCTGTCGTGTTTTTAGGATAGGCTGGAGGGGTGGGGAATGTGATGACACATGCGGCTGCGAGAATCAAGAAAATGGTTTTAATAAGGGTTAGTTAGGCGATGGCTATGAGTTACTATACACATGACCACAAATTCTGATCCAAAAGATCCAGACAATACTCAGACTGCATCTGAACAAGAGGCGGCGTTAGCTTTGTTACTAAGCGGTGTTGAAAGTGCGCACCGACAATGTCTTGAGAATTCGCGCTCCTTAGATAACAAGGGTGCAATACTACTTGCCTTACTTGGCGTACTGCTCGTCGTAGCGCGAGAAAAGATAACTCTGATTTATGTGTGGACCGATTTGTTAATGTGGACAACACTAGCGGGTAGTTTTGTTGCATCTGGATTGGCTCTTTGGGCCTTACGGCTTCGTCCGATGCTAATTCCGCCCAAAGTCAAAAGATTAAGAGATCTTTACGACAACAAAGTAAATGCGCGCAGAATGGCTGCGAATTTGGTAGCAGTCTTTGAAGAGGCCGTCGCAACAAATGAAAAATTCGTTGCATCAAAGGCGAAACTCATTAATGTGGCCTACTGGATAATGTTTTTTTCACTCTCAGCATTTGTCACATCATCATGCGAGGTAATCCATGAACAATCCACCAGAATCGAACAGTGCGGAACAACCCGACGCGAGACCAGCAGATCGGGAACCAATACCGTCACCGGATCCGAGACTTCAGAATCGGTTGACAGAAGGCAGAGAACCAATCCCGACTCCGGACAAGACGCTTTCCCAGCTAATTCAACTAAATGAGCAATCGCAATCGCGAACGGGAGACAATTCAGAAAGTGATTGATGACTAACCTGAATAGCTGCTCGATGTATCGCGTGTACTGGAGTTTTGCGGTGAACGGTGAGTATGCAAGCGTGGGAACAAGCTGCACACCATCATTCACGCATCCCGGCGCCGCGATTGCCCCGCTCGCGTTCTATCGCGTCGTGGCGATCACGTCAACGAATGACGAGCAGGTAGTCGCACGGGCGGTGCACCGGAAGAAAAACAACACAAGCACGAAGTAGGCGCATACCCATGCGGCGCAACAAATAAAACCAATTATGCCCGATTCACAAATACAGTGCCCAATCTGCCACCAATCGTTTCCGCTAAGTGATGCCTTGAAAGGACAGCTCGAAACGGCCATGCGCGCCGAGTACGACGCAAGGTTAAAGACCAACGAAGCTAATCTGCGGAAACACATAGAGGCCGAAGCACAGACAAAATTTCAGGGCGATGCCGAAGATTTCAAGCGGAAAATCTCACTTTTACAGACGCAACAGGTCGAGAAAGACAAGGCTCTGGCAGCAGCAAACCAACGTGAGGCGGAGCTACTGCAAAAAGAGACTCAGCTTGATAACGAAAAACGCGAACTTGAACTTACTGTTAAGCGAAAACTAAGCGAAGAGCGCGATAATGTTTATCGAACTGCCAAGGAAAAAGCTGACGAGGAAAACCGTCTAAAATTGGAAGCTGAACGCAAACGGGCCGATGACGCCATTAAAGCGGCCGAGGAACTAAAGCGAAGATTGGAACAAGGCTCGCAGCAGGCACAAGGTGAAATTCTGGAAATCAATCTGGAAGATAAACTCAGAGCGACGTTCAAAACGGATGAGTTTTCACCTGTTCCGAAAGGTATCAGCGGCGGCGATCTTGTGCAGACCATTCGCGGGGTGGGCGGAACGGTCACGATTCTATGGGAATTCAAGAATACAAAATCATGGAGTGACGGCTGGGTGGAAAAAATTAAAGCGAATCAGCGCTCCGGCAAGCATGATCTCGCTGCGATTGTCACGCGAGCTCTGCCCAAAGATATTATCAATTGTGGTAATAAGGACGGCGTATGGATTTGCGATACAGATAGTCTGGCCGGTATCGCAATGGCTTTGCGCACAGGCCTTTTAGACGCTTTGCATGCGCGCGCTTCCGCCGAAGGTCGCCAGCAAAAAATGGATATGCTGTATGATTACTTGGCGGGCACGGAGTTTCGCAGTCGGATCTCTGCCGTGGTGGAAGCTTTTGCGCAGATACAAGGCGACCTGAGTAAGGAAAAAATAGCCATGGAAAAAATCTGGAGCAGCCGCGAAAAACAACTGCAAAAGGCTATTTTGAACATGAGCGGATTGTATGGCGATATGCAAGGTATCATCGGCGCATCTTTACCCAATATTCAAATTCTGGAATTACCACCCGGCGATGACGCGCAACCGCCCTCAGCAGCGAGCGGCAGCTAAAGAAATCAACAGTACCTTTCAACATGCATTCCTTCGAACTCAAAACACCGATTAACGCGGCGGCGAGCCGCATTTTTGATTGCTTGACCGATCCAAAAATTACGGTCAAGTGGGAGCACTACACGTGGGCGCAAAACGACATGCGACTTGCGGGAAACGTGCGCAAGCGCGACGAAGATGGCCGCTTGTGGGAGGGCCAGATCGTGATATTCGATGAGCCTTATCGCTACGGAATCCTCTGGCCCGTGCCGAAAGACGCGGAAGAGCCGGATGAGGGCCTGTTCATGGTGCGAAAGGAATTTCACATCGAGTCCGTGGGACAAGCTGCCATGCTCACACTGAAGTGCGAGGGCTTTCCCGAGGAATCGCTGGCCGCACGGGAGAAAAATACGTGGGGCGGATATTTTTTGGAGAAGCTGAAGAAAGTGGCGGAAGCGCTGAAGGCCTAACCGTAGGGGCCGCTCTCCGTGGCGGCCCGTGGAACCCCCCTTAATCCCCCCGCAAGCAGGGGGAGAAAGTTGAAACATGCCGAAAGCAGATATTGTGATTCTGGGGGCGGGCCTGATGGGCCGCGTCGCTGCGTATTTTTTTGTGCACCATCCGAAAACGCCGTACGATGTCTGGCTGTGCGACTCGTCGAAACCGACGCTCGATAGCGCGGTCAAATGGCTCGGTCATGAGCGAGTGCATCCGTGGGTGGTGAATGCGGCCGACGACGAGCAGCTTGCCAATGCCATTCACGGTGCGCGAGTTTGCCTGTCGTGTGTCCCGTATTTTTTCGGGCCGCAGATCGCAAAAGTTTGCTTGGCGCAAGGTGTGTCCTATCTCGATCTGGGCGGCAATCCCGAAGTCACCGATGTGATTCTCGGTTTCGATCAGATGGCGAAGAAAAAAAACATCGCGTTCATTCCCGACACCGGTTTGGCTCCGGGGCTGACGAACATTTTGGCTACGGAGCTTGTCGCGCGTTTTCAAAAGTGCGAAGAAGTTCACGTCCGCGTGGGCGGATTGCCGCAGGTTCCGCAGGGGCCGCTGAAATACGCGCAGTTTTTTTCCATCCACGGCTTATTGAACGAGTATCTCGAAGACGCGCGCGAAATCCGCGATAGTAAGGAAGTGAAAATTCCTTCACTCGGTGATGTAGAGAATCTGCGATTCGATTCGATTGGCGAGCTGGAAGCTTTCGTCACTTCGGGCGGCACAAGCACGCTGCCCACGACACTCGCAGGAAAAGTCAAGCGGCTGTCATACAAAACGATTCGCTTTCCGGGGCACGCGGCGATTCTGAATTTGCTGCGCGAAATCGGCCTGACGAGCACGACCGCGCTCACGATAAAAGGTCACGCAGTGACTCCGCGCGAGGTGCTCTCGGCCGTGCTGGACGATTATTTGCCGAAGCATTCGCCGGACATGGTTTTGGTGCGTGTGACAGCCACGGGTGACGGCGGCCGCGAGGAAAAGATCGAATTTGTGGCGCGGCATGACGAAAAAAGCAACATCAGCGCGATGGGGCAGACGACGAGTTTTCCCGCAGCGGCAATTGCACTGGCGATGGCCGAAGGCAAGGTCCCGCCCGGTGCGCACCCGCAGGAGAGCGTAATTTCTTACACATGGATGAAGGAGCAGTTGGGGTTGTTTGGGATAAATGTGTAGCGCGTTGCTTGCAACGCCCGAGTAGCGCCGCATGGATATGCGCTTTTGCTTTCTGAGATACAAAACGCAAGGAGATAAAATGGCACGAACAGTTTCAGTCACAGAATTTCGCCGCTCGTTGTCTGGTTTGAAAACCAAGCGCCGTCGCGGCCAACCGCGCGCAGTCGCGCTCACGCATCGCGGCGAAAAAATTTACGCGATCATGCCGTGGGAAGATTACGAAGCCATGCAGGAAACGATGGACATTCTCAGCGACAGGCGGGCGATGGAAGCGATACGGCAAAGCGAGAAAGACATTAAAGCTGGCCGCACCTATTCAAGCGCTCAGGTGAAGCGTGCTTTGAAACTTTGAATTACACAGTTGAGTATTCCGGTCCGGCGAAACGGGCTCTTCAGTCAATTCGCGACGTCCGAATAAGGCGCGAGCTGTTTGAACGCGCTGAAGCATTGGCCGTCACGCCGGAATTGCAAGGAAAGGCAATGGGCAGAGAATTGACCGGCTATCGCAGCGTCCGCGCGGCTGGAAAACGATACCGTATCGTGTACCGCATCGAGGAATCGCGCGTAATTGTCTTTGTTGTCTTCGTCGGGCTTCGCCGTGAAGGGGATCGAACCGACGTGTACGAACAAACCAAACAACTGGTGCTTAAGGGTAAAATTGACCCTGAATAACCGCGCTACGAATTGCAAAGGAGATAAATCATGAGATTATTGATGGTAGTTTTATGGGCGGGTGCGGTGATGGCGCAAGCGCCGGATACACTGTGGACGAGAAGAATCATAGCGCAGGAGCCATCAAATGGCTGAAATATCGTTCGATTTATTAGGCTGGAGAACAGGCAAGCCAGCAATAGCATTGATTGTCGGCAAGGGAGCTTCGCTGGGACGCATGATAATTGACACGAAAGGTGTTTTGTGGCTTCGCGGGTCAACGGACGAAAAACGACGGTGCGCTTGGCGCGATATGGATTCTCGCATGAAACGCGCGGCTCATTCGGGTGCGACGAAAAAACCGCCTTTGTTCAGTGACACAGAGATTCCGGCTACGTTACGGACAATAACAGTTGAAGTGCTCAAGCAGAGCGGACGCAGCCCTGCGGTCGAGATCAAGGCTATTCACCGCGGTCACAGGCTTGACAAGGAGACGATAGGCACTCTCGTCATCACACGGAAGGAGCTTAAGTGGCTACCGTGGAAAGGCAAGATAGGGATTGTTTGTCACTGGACTTCATTTAAGAATGAAATGGAGAGTTAAGGGCGATCCTATTTTCAAAAGGTGTTCAAATGCGGTTACGAATAACGATTACTTTTTTCTCTTTGCTGATTGCGGCCAGCGGCCGAGCGCATTTCGCGCCGGATACGCTGTGGACTCGCACCTATGGGGGAATTGTTGACGACCAGGCCAATTCGATTCAACAGACCTCGGACGGCGGCTATGTGGTCGTTGGAACGACTAATTCCTTTGGTGGCACGGGCAACATTGATTTCTATGTGGTGAAGACCGATGCACAGGGAGACACGCTCTGGACGCGGACCTACGGAGGAAGTGGTTCCGACTATGCATTTTCCATCCACGAGACCTCGGATGGCGGCTATGTGCTCGCAGGATTCACAACTTCTTTTGGCGCTGGCAGTGCGGATTCTTATGTAGTGAAAACAGATGCCGCCGGCAATCCACAGTGGACCTGTACCTATGGGGGAACCAATTCCGACGTGACCCATTCCATTGTGCAGACTGTAGACGGTGGCTATGTACTTGCGGGATATACCCAATCCCTTGGGGCGGGCAGCGCGGATTTTTATGTTGTCAAGACCAATGCGGTGGGGGACATGCTCTGGACGCGCACCTATGGGGGAAGCGGTTTCGACTACGCATATTCTATTCAGCAGACAATTGACGGCGGCTATGTGGTCACAGGAATCATTCATTCTGTCAGTATGGGACATGATGATTTTTATGTGGTGAAGACCGATGCACAGGGGGACATGCTCTGGACGCGCACCTATGGGGGAAGCGGTAACGACCAGGCCCATTCCGTTCAGCAAACAACGGACGGCGGCTATGTGGTCGCGGGGACGACGGAATCGTTCGGCGCGGGCTCCATTGATTTTTATGTGGTGAAGACTGATGCACAGGGAGACACGCTCTGGACGCGCACCTACGGGGGAAGCGGTTTCGACTATGCATACTCTATTCAGCAGACTGCGGATGGTGGCTATGTGGTCGCGGGATTTACCGATTCATTTGGCGCGGGTGCCGAAGATTTTTATGTGGTGAAAACCGACGGGCAGGGCGACACGCTTTGGACGCGCACCTACGGGGGAAGCAGTTACGACGTAGCCAATTCCATTCAGCAGACAGCGTACGGCGGCTATGTGATCGCGGGATTCACTGGTTCATTTGGTGCGGGCGGGTATGATTTTTATGTAGTGAAGACAGGCGGTGTTCGTGTGCTTAGCCCCAATGGTGGCGAGACTAGCCATATTTCTCAGGTTGATACCACAAGGTGGATTTCATTCGAATATTCTGCCCCCGTCTCCGTCTCCCTCAACCGCCACTACCCTTACGGCGAATGGGAAACGATCACGGACTCGACGGAGAATGACGGGGAGTATGAATGGCTGGTGACGGATCCGCTGTCGGATTCGTGCCGGATTCGGGTGTGCGCGGTGGAGGATACGTTTTGCGACATCTCGGACGGAAATTTTTCGATTGTGTCGTCTCAAGGCTACCTCGCCTTGATTGATCCCGTGCAGCCGAATGTGCCGCTCTTGGTTTGGAATGCGGGAACGGTGGAGTGTCCCGAGACCAGATCGCGCACATTTTATTTGAAAAATTTCGGCAGTGAAACCATCACGTACTTCCGGCCGCATGATCCGCCGACGCCGGCTTTTTTGCGCGTGTCCAATTGCTTTCTGAATCAAACGCTGCTGCCCGGGCAGATCAGTGGGTGCAGTTTGACTGTGACGTTCGATCCGGTGAGCGACGGCGCGGTATTGGATACGATTTTCATCCCAACCAACGCGGTGAATGCCGTCGGCGGCTACGTCGGCATTGCGCTTTCCGGCGAACAGATATCCACGCCGAACCAACCGCAGGTTGTGATTCAGCCGCAAAGTGCGAATGCGCGGCTGAGTTGGAATCCGATTACTGAATCCATCGGCGATTGCTCGGTGAATGTGACGCGCTATCTCGTGTTTTTCGCGGGCGACGCAGTCGGCCCCTACTGGTTTCTCGCGGCCCCGGTGGATACGTTCTACACGCACTACGACGTCATCACATACTCCGACGGCATGTTCTATGAAGTGATGGCGATAACGGGAAGTGCCGGTCTGGAATTTACCCCCCTGCCCCCCCGCTAAAGCAAGGGGGTGAGTTCTTCAACAAGGAAGAAATTCTCGAAACGCTGAAACGCCGAAATGCTGAAATCAACCTAACATAGAAAGCTGAGACTTTTGACCGAACCACAACAACCTTTTCCCAAAGCCTACGATAACAGCGAATTTCTGCACGGACCGCAGGCGCGCGCGCTGAGAATTCTGGCCGAGTATTTGGAACCACAGGCGCGCATCCGCCAAAATCGCATTCGCGGCACGATTGTATTTTTCGGCTCCGCGCGCGCACCCAGACCCGAAGAGCTGGATCCGGAAGTCGCACGGCTGAAGGCCGAGATGGTAAACGGTGGCTCGGGCGAAACGGAGGCGCTCCAAAAGCAGATTAATCGTCTGGAACGCTTCGCGCGTTATTACAATGACGCGGTCACACTTTCGGGATTGCTGACGAAGCATTACATGAAGCAGAGCGACGGACGCGACCGGCTGGTGGTGTGTTCGGGCGCAGGTCCGGGGATCATGGAAGCGGCCAATCGCGGAGCCATGGAAGCGGGCGGAAAGACACTCGGCCTCGGTATCAGTTTGCCCTTTGAGCAGGGTCATAACAAGTGGACCGATCCCAAGCTGACCTTCGAGTTCCACTACTTCTTTATGCGCAAGTATTGGTTTGTCTATCTGGCTCGCGCACTCGTGATTTTCCCCGGCGGGTTCGGAACCTGCGATGAGTTGTTTGAAGTCCTGACCCTCCTGCAAACCCAAAAAATTCGCCGCAAGCTGCCGATAGTGCTATATGGCAGTGAATTTTGGAGCTCTGTGATGAATTTCGAGGCAATGATTGACTGGGGGGTCATTTCCGCTTCAGACAAATCGTTTTATCAGGTCTGCAACACTCCAGAGGAAGCATTCCAATATCTGGTCGAAAACATCTGGAGTCATAGCGAGCCGGAAACCGGGGAAGTCGTGACGGAGTAGAAGAAAAACGGAAAGCGGAAAGCGGAAACGCGGGAATCACAGACGACAAAGCGGAGATATATGCTGAAGCAGACGATGATATTTATAGGGCTGGCGGTATTGGTATCGTTGGCAGTGCGGCCGTTTCAGGATAAGCAGATCCCATTCTGGGGATTTCCTGAGCCGATGAAAATGCTGACACCGAAGGCGGCCTTTGCGGCCGATGTAAACGCTTCGGCAGACAGTGCATTTGCGCCTGCGGAATTGGCCTATAAGGTCGATCTCGCACAAACATCCGGCCTGTACATGAAGCGCAAGAAAAACAATGTTCACTTCGTCGATGCGCGCGACCCAAAAGAGTATGCGGAAGGCCATATTCCCGGATCGATCAACATCCCGGCAGAAAACCTGGCCGAGTCGATGGCGAAGCTGGACTCTATTCCTAAGGCTGATCTTGTCCTGATCTACTGTGATGGCGGTGAATGCCGCAAATCCCACGATCTGGCCGAATACATGCTGCCGCAGGGTTGGAAACGACTTGCCATCTACGAGGGCGGCTGGGAAGAATGGTCTGCCGAGATGGACGCCGTGGAAACGACAGAAACGCACTGAAAAACCGACAGCAGACACATCGACAAACAGCCAGCCGACACGTTGAAATTAGAGCTTGTCATAGGGCGGGACCTCGCTGGGACCGCCCTTTTTTTGCCCGAAAAAGCGTATGATTCAGAGGCATTTCCGGGGCTAATTTCAAGTTTCAAGTTTCGGGCTTCAGTTTTGCTTTTAAGCCCCTGTTTTTGCGTCCTTTTTGGCTCGTAACCTACTGAATTTTTTGGCACTTTGGCTTGACTTTGTGAAAAAAGTACGATAAATTACCCAGAGATGAAAATCCTCCGAAACGAGCGGATCCTTACCCTGCTCGACTGGCTGTGCAGGCTGGGCCTGGCCGCAGCATTTTTCGCTGCCGCCGTGCCCAAACTAATGGATCCGGCGGGCTTCGCGAAGACCATCGAGAATTACCGTCTTGTGCTGCCGCTGATCGGGAAGGATTACATCAATCTCACCGCGCTCTTTTTGCCCGCGCTCGAGTTCGTAACGGCCGCGGCGATTCTCTGGCCGAAAACAAAACGTGCGGCTGCGTGGCTGATAACCGGTATGCTGGTGCTGTTCATCATCATGATCGCACAGGCAGTGCTGCGCGGCCTCAACATTGACTGCGGCTGCTTCGGTGCGGCCGGCGCTGCAAAAGAGAAGGCGCACATGGTGGGCATCTCGACCATCCTGCGCGATGTCGGCTTCCTGCTGATGAGTGGGTTTGTGCTGTGGAGAGGGAGGGCGAAATGAAATCCAAAACCCAAAATCCGAAACTCCAAAACAGAACTGTCCGCCAAAGTATTTCTGCATTATTTTGCGTGGTCTTCCTGTTTGGGATTTGGAATTTTGGATTTGCCGACGCCACTCCACCGGAAATGCTCTTCGCGCACAGTATTGAAAGAGGTCCCAGCCACAGAATCAACTGCTGTTGTAATCACCAATTTGTGGGCAGCAGAGCTCCAGAAAAAAAAGTCACAGGAGCCGAATTCCCTCCGCAAAAACCCGCCATCATGCCCGAGTTCACGATTCCGGAAATCGGCTCACGGTCGCTGGACGATGTTTGGAATTATGTCGCCACGCTGATCGATGCCGATACCGCCGATCCGACGTTGTGGAATGCGTTTCCGGTGGGCATGGTTTTTTCGAAGCAGGGACACGGCATGATTGCTACGCTGCATACCGCATTTATCAGTACCAACGGCGGCAATACCTGGCGAAACCTTGATCCATCCCCGCCGCCATTTTTCTCCACTTTCAACGCGCTGCGCTCCCCTTCTTACATCACATCTCTTGCGCTCCGGCAGGGTTGGCGAAACTCTACGGATGCCGATTCCTTTTATATCACCGTAGTGGACGTGGACGCGGATACCAGCGGCGTGCGCCTGTTCGGATACCTGTTCAACGAATACCGGCTAAATCCGATTGTACAGTTTACCGGCGAAGATTGGTTCTCGCATATAGTGGTTCACGATTCTGCCCGGGCTTCGATTTTAGCAGGACTCGAAGACGGACACATCTATCACACCGATTCCATTTACCGTTACAACGATTGGGATACACTAAGCTACGAGTTTACGAACAGCTATTTGGCCGGCGATATCGCAAAAGTCGGTGGTTTTGCGATTGCCGTTGGATCGAACCAGTGGATCACCCGCGATTACGGCTTTACCTGGGAAACACAAACCGCAGCGGATGCCCTCGGTGACTTCGGTGCGAGCTTCTACGACACAGAGCACGGGTTTGTCGGTGGAGGGCGCACGAACCCACCGAGCGGCTGGGCACGCGTGACCAATGATGGTGCCGTAACCTGGTCGATACGAACTCTTAATGCGCAGTATCCAATTCGTGCGGTGCTTCGCATCGATTCTCTGACCGGATACGCGGCGGGCGGTGACTACAACACCGGGGTGGGAGGTGTTTGGAGGACGTCTGACGGTGGATTCAATTGGACGGAAGAGCTATCGGTCGACGCGGAAATTCGTCATCTCGCGATGCATCGCGTGAATAGCAGCTATCTCGATATCTTTGCCGCGGGATCGTTTCCTGATTTTCGCGGAGGCGTCTGGCGCTCGCGGCTGTTCCGGCCCGACAGCAGTCGAAGCGTGATCCTGTTCGCTTACCCCGATTCGCTGCATTTTGGGCCGGTGGCGGGAGACCCGCCGGATACTCTGACCACCTACCTGTATAACATCGGTACGGATACCGCTCGATTTCTGAGTTCATTCAGTGAGAGCGGCTTTTTCCATTCACCGGATATTGGCGGCGTCACATTGCTTGCGCCCGGGGATTCCATGACCCTGCGCGTGGTCTGCACTATCCTGGACAACGAGTCCCGAAGTGATATCTTCCAGATTGTCGTTTTGGGCGACCAGAATCTTCCAATTCCGTGCAGCGTCGAGCAGGCCAACTCGGCGGGTCGACACGACGGCACGGCCATTCCGGAAATGCTCCGCCTGGAAATCTTCCCGAATCCGGCCAATGCAGCATTCAATCTGAAATTTTATCTCCCCGTTTCGGGCGCGGCGCAACTTGCGATTTTCGACCTGATGGGGCGGCGGGTGGATTCGCAAGACTTCACGGTATTGCCTGCCGGCGAACACGCGCACTCCTACGATGCGAGCGCGCTGTCCAGCGGAATCTACTTTGTGACGTTGTCCACGAACCATGCGGTGACCACAGCAAAAATGCTGCTGTTGAAATAAACCGCTCGTCCGGTTGCCATTGCGGGTCTTGAGACCCACAACGGCGACACACTGCGTGTGATTTTTCAAGCGCGTCGGAAATCTTTGCTTTTGCGGGTCTGGAGACCCACATCGGCGACACACTGCGTGTGATTTTTCAAGCGCGTCGGAAATCTTTGCTTTTGCGGGTCTGGAGACCCACATCGGCGACCCAGAACACCCCGCACTTTTATCTCTTCCGCTCATGCCATGCTAGGCCAACTTCTCATCGAGAATTTTCACTCGCGCTGCCTGGAAGGGAACCCACTTGGTGATCCCTCGATTCGGCGTGTGCCTGTGTATCTGCCGCCGGGGTATTCCAGCACGCGGGAATATCCGCTCGTGGTTTTTCTGGCCGGTTTTTCCGGCACGGGACTCTCGCTCGTAAATTGGACGGCTTGGAATGAGACGTATCCCGAGCGCGTGGAGCGGTTGATTTTGCAGAAGAAGATACCCGAGTGCGTGGTCATAATGCCCGACTGCTTTACAAAGTACGGCGGCTCGCAGTACTTGAACAGCGGCGCGACGGGCGACTACGAAGATCACTTGACCGGAGAACTCCTGCCCTGGGCGCAGAAGACCTTCCGCGCCGGACTCGATCCGTCACAGACTGTGATTGCCGGAAAATCATCCGGCGGATACGGCGCCTTTGTGTTGGCTGCCCGGCACCCGGACCTGTTCGGCTGGATGCTGAATCACTCCGGTGACGCGTATTTTGATTATTCCTATCAGTCTGAATTCGGCATGACTCTGAATGAGCTGCGCAAGCATGGCGGGGCGGAAAACTTCCTGGGTACTCTTTCTGACCAGAAACCCAAAGGCAAGAACTGGTTTGCCTGTATCAACACGACCGCCATGGCCGCATGTTACTCCCCGAATGCGGCATCTCCGCTCGGATTTGACTATCCATTTGACCTTGATACCGGAGAAATGCGCGCGGACGTATGGGCACGCTGGCTGGTGCACGATCCGGTGCGCATGAGCGAGCGCGAGGATATACTGGCCAACCTGAGGAAGCTTTCGGGCATCTATATCGAGTGTGGTTTGTCGGACGAGTGGTATCTGAACTGGGGAGCGCGCATGGTGGCGAAACGGCTGCGAAAGGCCGGCATTCAGGTCGAGCATCGGGAGTTTGACGACGGCCATATGAACATTCAGTATCGCTATGACGAAAGCTTGAAGTGGTGGGGTGAGAAAGCCACACGCTGAAAAGCAGACACGCCTTCGCCGAGGCGGGTTAGCGCAGTAGATTTGAAAAACATAGCGCGGTAGTCGCGCGTTACCCGCCCGGAATCTTCTATTTAACCATGAGTAAAATCAACGCATCATGGCATGAGAAAAATCCCATGCCGAAAAACGCGACCCTTGAACAGCGCGTGAAATGGCATGTGGCTCACACGAAGGCTTGCGCTTGCCGTGAGATGCCCGCCAGCGTCAAGAAGGCAGTCGAGGCAATGTCGGAAAGCAACGCGGCAGTAAAAAAATTCTCCGGCGTGATGGAAGACGCGGGCGGCGGCGGTGTCTATGTCCGCGTGCCGTACGATGTGGAAAAAGTGTATGGCACCCGCGGTCAGGTGAAAATCATGGCAACCATTGACGGTGAACCCTATCGCGGCTCTTTGGCCAACATGGGCATGGGCTGTCATATTTTGATTGTGCTGAAGGCCATTCGTGCCAAGATTGGCAAAGGCCCAGGCGACAAAGTGAAAATCACAATCGAACGCGATACCGAAACGCGCTCGGTCGAGGTGCCTGCCGATTTGCAGAAAGCACTAAACAAAAACAAGGCCGCAAAAGAGTTTTTCA
>CAZVXJ010000035.1:0-16358 GCA_964631675.1 uncultured Alphaproteobacteria bacterium | reverse complement strand
GGCAAAGAAGTTGAGACCTGGATCTCCGAGCAAATTATAACAGTGGAAATAGTACCAGGGCGAGCGATCCGAGTCTGAATCTATGATGTCAACGTTATTCGGAAACTGCTTGATCAACTCCATTTTTCCGCGGAGCATTAACGCGCTGAGCGAGTTAACATTCTCACGTGTGATACCTTCGAAGATTGCGGCAATATTGGTGTTATTCCAGCGCGTCTTTGTATCAAGTTCCGACGGTCCAATGAACCCGATTGCACCCTTATAGGTCGTCGGAGTACCAGCGCGCAGCCAAACTTCTCCGAAACAAGGATCAACGGTGCTGTTAAAGGCGCCTCCGCCACAAACAATGCTGGCGATTACCGGCAACATTTGACCATTCGAAAGCTGGAGCACGTTGTCGTTTGCATAAGGCGGCATTGCCCAATCGTGTGGCGATCCAAATCCGCGGTAAGCGATAAAACTCACCCCGGCGTTTACTCTTTGATTGATCTGAGTAGCAGTTCCGGGAGGATAGGGAACGGAATCCACAGCCGCATAGCCCCAATCCAGCATCTTTCGGCGAATCCACTGAAGCGTGGGCCAGGCTGAGTTATAGGTCGGATAAAACTGCGGCGTACTCTTCACGCCGGTAATCAGCATGCGAGTTCTCCAGTCGCCCTCCGGCTCGAATGGGTTGCTCTCATAGCTGACAATTTTGTTGACTACAGTCTGCAGTTCTGATCCGGTGTCGACTGACAAGCGACCGATAAGGACATCAGGCAGCCAATCCTCGCTGTCATCATTCAGAAGTGTGTATGGATGATCGGTGACAATGGTTGCAGTATAGAAACCTTCGATAATCCAACCCGGAATTCCATTGCCCGTATCTTCATCTCCAACGATGACAACGAAAACCGGAGGTTCTTCCCACGAGTCATAGGCTATTCTCAAATAGGTTTTGATCTGCTGCGGTGTGGTTCCCGTTTGATCGGTCGTGGCCACCATCACCGTATGACCTTTGCTGCGCTTCCAGTTTACGAATGCATCCAGTGTCCCTTGATAAGCAGGTCTCGTGATAACCAGATATGACTCCGGTTTACGAACGGCCACCGGTGCCACATCATCCAGGTTCGACACGACTTCCCCTAACAAGTCACGAAACACCGCTGACTCAAGACGAGGATCGATCCCCGTGGAGGTACCTTCATACTGAATCTCAAATTCAATTCGATCAGCGATTCGAATCCCGAGCCCGTCTTCTGTCGGTTGCAAGGCATTGATAGAAATCGACGCGATGGAATAGGCACGCAGGGTCAAGACATCAGATGATCCGGCAATGGGCAACGGATGCAAAAGTACATCGGCAACTACCTCTTCAGGAATTTCACCGTGCACCGCGTTTCTCCAATCGACAGTCCTGACGAGTATGTTGACCGCACTTGTTCCTGAGGGTACTGCCCAAAGAAGTCCCCCGCTAAACGGTCGTGCGGCTTCGTCTCGCAGGGGATTCACAGTAATCGGATCCATTTGGGTCGTAACAGCTTCCAAACGTGCACTCCTCGATGTCGATTCCAATTCGCGTACAAGCAAACCGGAACAAGCCTCCGGCGCGATCACGCGCGAAGATGCAATTCCGAAGGTCACAAATTGGCTTAGGCAAATCACCAGAAAAGTGATTCGGGTCATCTGGTAAGAGTAAGCAGTCATAGAAACCTCAAGGGGAGTGCGGAAGAATCAAATGCGGAAAATGTGAGAGAAGTGCCTCAGGTAGCCAGGTGGTATGTCACCACAATCTGACAAAACAGGTCGGTTGAAAGGACAAATCGTCTATGTCATGGTATAGTCTGCATTCCAATGTGAGCGGGCAGTCCCCTTACGGTTCCGAGAGACCTGTGCCGGTGTATCTCGCAGATTCGTCGCATGTTTCCATCCGCGATTCAGCGCGATCCAACTCCTGCAGTCTCTGCGTGATTTCCCGAAGTTCCATGCCGGCGGCAGCAAGCTGCTCGCGAAGTATCGGCACAGTTTCCAGAAGAGCACGATAGTCATGAACTTCTGTGTTCGTGTAGCCAAGTCCGGTGACGGATTTTTGACCTCTCATCCACTGCAGGAGTGTTCTAGACAAGGATGCTGCTTCAACCTGGCTGACTATCTGAGGTCCGAATATCTGAATCATCTGACCCAGTGTAGCCCTAATGTCCTCAATATTGCGCCTGCCCGACTCCTCCTGCTCCTCAAGATACTTGCGAACATTTATGCGAACCGAAGCGGCACCTGTCTCAGAGTCATTGACACGGCTGACACTGGTCCGGCTAAGCGCTTCCACGTCTCCACCAATGATTTCCAGCGCAAGTACATCCATCGCTCTTACGGTTGAGTCGACAACCCTCCCGTCGAGCTGTACTGAAAGCTTTGCGATCAGGTGCGAGTTGTGGGCATTACCGTAAAGGCTGAGATGCTGATCTGACGACAAGTAAGAACCCGAGACATCACCAAGCACACGCAAGCTGGAACGCGTTTCAATCCGGCTCCCATTTAACACGTTCCCTTCAATCACGATCGGCGCACGGGATCGAATCTGGGAACCCGAAAGTACGTTCCCTCTGATCATCAGCGCACTATGCGACTCGATATCAAATTTCTGAGTCTCTTGTACCTCAGTAACCGGAAGTACGGAGACGATCAGTCTACCGGGTTGTGAATCGCGAGAATCTCGCGAATGCCGATTCAAGCCGACCCGCTTATAGGTCACAACACCATTGCGCGTCGCGATCACTTTGTGCCCTCCACTGCCCAGACGCGTTCCATCTCCGGGTTCCAATCGTGTCTCAATGCCGGGCCGAGGTTCCAGTTCGCGTCCTAACAGGTTCCGTCCCGGTTTACGCCCTGGCCTGGCTGGACTTGTCTCGACCAAAATTTCGCCTTGACTCACCGCATGTGCGCCGATCCAAGCCGACTGTATCACTCCCAGCTCCTGATTCAGGGGACTGTAGTGAATTTGCGAGGAAATCCCGAAGTCAGGAAATTCACCGGTTGCAACCACTAGTCCGAGCACCGGCTCGCACGTTTGGCTCATGGTGTTGAGTGCATCCTGTATCTTGGACCAGGCGATTTGAGTCATCTCAACTCCAGACATCGATGCGTGTGACTGCACGGTCTGAAAAGAGACAAACTGCTCAAACTCATCCAGAGGGAACAGGTCCACTTCGAGCAACATTTCAGTAAAAACCGTCCCGTCGGGGGCGGTCATCGGCAGCAGTCTGAACTGCGGGGCGCCGCACGGAATGGTCCGCTTAACGATCTCTATGACGACCGACGTACCGTGTTCCGTCTGTTCACGGCCGAGCATGCGCGTATACTGCAGGAGTTGGTCAGGGACACCAAACTGCCTGGCAAGTTCGGCCTTCACATCTCCTAACCGGTTCTTGATCTCCTCGGTATTCTGTTCCTCAAAGAGAACTTGAACTTTCCACTTGTTATAGCCAAGACTCGTGACTTTCACTAACTGGTTGTTCCTCTCTGTTGGTTGGCCTCTCCAGAGGTTTCGAGATACGCAGGTTTATCGATAACCCGCAGGAACAACGCAAAGTCCGAGCCTCTTGCGTACCGATGCAAGACTGCTTAAGGTCCAACCATCCGGATGTGGTGGTATCGCAACTGGTCATCGAATCGGGACAACTGGTCCAAACTACTTTGAAAAACACTCCGGGCAGACATCAACGCCTCGTGATCTGTCGCATGTGCAAGCAAGGCAGTGGTCAATAGTATTCCAGCCATCTCGAACCGAACAGCCTCGGTCAGCATGTCTCGAAGAGATAAGACGGTTAATCCCAGCGTGACACCAAAATCGCGTTTCTTGAACATGTCCTGCAACACCAGCCCTGCAATTCCGTCTGATTCAACGGGGACCACGATAGACCGCGAGACTGCCTCCAATTGTCTGTGAATCTCGGAAGGGTGCTCGACAATCGTTTGAAACTGAATCCTCATTGAAGCGTACGGCAGTCTTGCAACCACCTCGCGATGATAATCGGCCCGATTTTTCAGGAAGATTTCAACCAAGTGATTGACAGTGGTCGGCAAAATATCGGTGTTTGGAGTGGCCAATGTCCAGGTTTTTCAGTTTCCCGCATCGGGATGCCAAAGATTTCTGGCTCTGAGAGTATTGTAACTCTATAATTATTAAAAAAATAGATTCATCGCCCCGAGACAGCATCGGGCACATTCATTATAAGGCTTTGCCTCAACAGATTCAACGCTGAAGGACAATTAGATTTTGCAATCGCTCCTCCGGGAACCGGCCGCCAGTGCAAAAGTTGTAAGAGTGCGGAAGCGGAGACAGAGCGTCGCTATTCGACGGAAAACAAAGCACGATTCAGATTCAAAGGATTTCACCATGCGCATCAAAACTGCCACAACATTCGTACTTGTTACCGCACTGGCCATCGGTACCGCTCTCGTCCAAGCGAAGGAGAAGCGTGGTGCCTTTCTGGGTATCGTTCCCGGTGAGATAACATCCAAGGTGTCGGACGATTATGGGGTTAAGCCGGGGGAAGGCGTCATCGTGGAGGGGGTCACGACCGACTCACCTGCAGACGACGCTGGACTGCGAGTAAACGACGTCATTACAGCCATAAGCGGTTCCTCCATAACGGGACCCGAGGAACTCCGGCATCAGCTCTCCAAGCTCAATCCCAAGGACACAGTGGATCTGACCATCTTGAGAGGAGGAAAGACCCGCACTGTGAGTGTGACGCTTGATAACCGTGACGACGAGCAAATGGGATGGACTCCAAGGGTCCACATGGAGAGGCACGAAGGACCCATGGCGTTCCATTTTTTCGACGGCCAGCGCGATCGTGAACGGCACCGTGGCTATGCCGGACTTTACCTCCAAGAGTTGAGTAAAGGGTTGGCGGAGTATTTCAAAGTTGAAGAAGGTGTTCTTGTTTCTGAGGTGGTGAAGAACTCACCGGCAGACAAGGCTGGTCTGAAGTCAGGTGATGTTATTGTATCCGTTGGGGGTGAGAGCGTGCAAGATGAGAGTGATGTTCGCTCTGAGATTCGCGACCACAAGCCTGGCGAGACTCTTGATTTCAAGATAAAGCGCGACGGAGTGGAGAAAACTGTAACGGTTACCCTCGGTGACGTGGAGGAGGACGGCGAGGACATGGGTGATGTTCGCTGGTTTGAATTGGATGGCGACCAGTTCACGCTCGCTCCAGAAGCTTTGGAGGGGATTCAGAGTCTTGAAGGACTCAATGACATACAGGCGCACATCGAGGATCTCAACATCAAGCTTAAGGATGGCGCAATCCAACTTGATGGTGTGGGCGATCTTGAGAATAAGCTTCGGGACCTCGAAATTCGCATGCAGGATCTTCCACCCATGCAGTTGGAGATGGACATATCGACACCTCCTGCCCAGGAAATGGAAATGCGGAAGGCTCGCCCGATTTGGGACCGTACAGTGTGGATGGACACGTGGGAGAAGATCAAGAATGGACTCGATCTGCAGATGAAGGCTTGGGAGGACGGTTTGGCTAAACTCCGTACTGAGCTGAATGAGCTTCGCGAAGAGATTATGCAGCGTATCGCCTGATTTCAGCCGACTGGCTGTGAGTCGTGTCGCCGTTCCCGCGATCTGACTGAATTCTACTCGAAGGGTTGCAATCCCCGAATGGTTGCATTATATTAGGAGGCCGGTCTGTCATGACCGGCCTCCTCTTTTGCCTGACCGAAAGTAATCACACTGTCCCTTCACTGCGCCTGAGCTCCCATGGCGAAACCCTAATCTTCAAACAAGAGTTTGACAACAGATGGCGTCAGCACTGAGGTCGACTCCGACCTTGTTGTTTCATAGCAGCCAGATCCTGACTGCTGAACTCTGAGTTTCCAACTCCTGAACCATGGTCCTGAATACAGAATGTCCCAATTGTGGTTGGGTAGTCGAAACCTACCGCAATCCTTTCCCAACAGCCGATGTGCTTATGGTGCGAGACGGAAAGGTATTGCTCATTGAACGGAAAAATCCACCCGAAGGATGGGCGCTTCCGGGAGGATTCATTGACTACGGTGAATCCGCTGAACAAGCGGCAACTCGTGAGCTTGAGGAAGAAACGGGCCTCAGATGCACTCACCTAACTCTATTCGGAGTTTACTCCGCTCCCGGACGAGACCCGCGCTTCCACACCCTAACCGTGGTATACCTTGGTGTCGCTGAGGGCGAACTTCGAGCGGGAGACGACGCGGCGGAAGCGAAGTGGTTTGACCTGCGCGAATTGCCGGACAAGATCGCGTTCGATCATCGACAGATACTCCAGTTATACGATGCCGGTCGAACTTGAACCAGTTCAATATGAACTTTAATATCGTTAAGACAATTTACTGGAAAGAGTTGCGAGATGTCCTTCGCGATCGTCGGACACTGATCGTGATGATGGTCCTCCCAATATTGCTCTATCCGCTGTTGATCATCGGTTTTTCGATGATCACGGCCATGCAGATATCCAAGCTCGAAGCACAAGTCTCAAACATCGCTGTCATCGGGGATGTCAGTTGGCAAACGGGGGCATTCTTAGACACGATCTCAGGAGTGTCGCTCGAGGATACGTCGAACTGGGAAAATGCGATTCGGGATGGGGATCTTCAACTGGCGATTCAGTTCTCTGGCGGCTTCGATGACAGTATGAGATCCGGAGGAACAGGAGAAGTCAGTCTGTTTTACAACAGCAGTCGGGAAACGTCCCGTGAAGCAGTACAGAAGATTGAACGTTCACTTGAAGCCTGGAAGGATCATGTCGTAGCGACCAGACTCCAAGCTCTGAATGAAGATACCACGCTTTTGAGACCTCTCGCCGTCAAACGTGAGAATCTTGCCACGGACGAACAAAAGCAGGGAGCAGAACTTGGCAGAATCTTGGGATATCTGCTGATCATCATGAGCTTGATGGGAGCATTTTACCCGGCAATTGACTTGACAGCTGGTGAAAAGGAGCGCGGCACCATGGAGACACTACTCGTTTCACCTGCAGGTCGTGCTGACATCGTGTACGGGAAGTTTTTCGCAATCGCAACCATTGCGATGATGACCGCCATTCTGAATGTCATCAGCATTGGTTTTTCAATACTCTATGTGGCAAGTCTGTTTGCGAAGCGGGAAGGTGCTGCCCTGCCCGAGCTTGCCGTGGATCCTGCCAGCCTTGTTCTCGCTCTCGCCCTCATCATTCCGCTTATACTCCTCTTTGCGGCAATCTGTATGGCGATTGCGGTTGGCGCAAGGAATTACAAGGAAGGCCAGAGTTTATTGACTCCGCTCTATTCCTTGATCATATTGCCTGCGATGCTGTCTCTGGTACCCGGTACTGAGCTCTCACCGATGCTTTCAGCAGTACCAATCGTGAACATCTCATTGTTGATCAAGGAATACATGACCGGGAATTATCTTTGGAAAGAGACGGCCATCGCATTTGCAAGTACGGCGATTTTGGCCGTCTTGGCGCTTTCGTGGGCGATCAGCCAGTTCAAGCAGGAGTCGGTCTTGTTTCGCCACTCCGAGTCCGTGCGCTGGTCACCATTCCGCATGAAGCGAAGCAAAGCAGCAAGCCGGTTGGCGCTGCCGGAGCCCGGTTCCGTTCTGCTTCTAATCGCCATAGAGATCATTCTGTTGTTCGGAGCGTCTGCATGGCTCGAACACACAAATATTGCGCGCACGATTGTCATCAGCCAGCTAATCATATTGTTTCCACCTCTGCTTCTACTTTACCGTGGTGGCTACGACGCGAAACATGTACTGCATTTGAACCGGCCGAGAATGGCCGCTTGGCTGGCTACAATTATCGCCATATGCGGAGGCTGGATCATCTCACTGGAACTGGCAACCCTGCAAAATATGTGGATGCCTTTCCCCAAAGCGTTCATTGATCAATTTACGAAACTCTTTGAGTCACTCAACCAGATGCCTGTCTGGACGGCACTTCTGCTCATCGCTGTTTTGCCCGCTATTGTTGAGGAAACGCTTTGCCGGGGAGTAATCTTGCGGTCACTGCTGCCTCGATTCGGTCCCACAGGTGCAATTGTGTTAAGCGCGGTGGCATTTGGAATACTGCACCTCGATCCTTACAGATTGTTGTCCACAACATTCCTCGGACTTTTGCTCGGATTCATTGCCTGGTCGACGGGTTCGATCTTCCCTGCCATGCTTGCGCACTTTTCAAATAATGCAATCTCTTTTCTCGTGCAAAAATATGCGGACAAACTGCCGAACTACTCTTGGCTGGAGTCTGCGGATATGGTCTTCTTGCCGTGGTATCTTGTGTTGGGGGGATTGGTCCTGCTCATTTTGGGAAGTCTTTGGCTGAGGCGTCTCATTCGCGAGTCCAGATTGAGTATGGCGCCATACGAGTCCACTCAGCCGGGAGTTTCAGTCGAAAACGATTTGCCTCCGTTGGTTTAGTGAAGCAGGAAAACGAGAAATCTGCGGTGTACGCTTGGCCAGCAATCCCAACACTGTTGGCAAGGTCAGTTGCTGAGTTTGGTGCCAGTATCGCGCTCGTGCAGCGAGTGAATGACACGGTTCGAGACATCACCTACACTGAATTGTATTCGAGAATTCAGGCCGCACAGCGTCACTTATTAGAACTCAAGTTATCAGCGGGTGAGAGAGCAGTATTGTGGAGCGAGAACTGCGAGGAATGGATTGAGGCCTATTACGCGATCCTCAGTCTTGGTTCTGTTGTGGTCCCCGTCGACCCGAACATGCCGACAACTGAGGCTGCGCATCTAACCGAACGAGCCTCTGCCAAGCTGATTCTGTACCACGAGAAACTCGGCGATGGCGCGAAGACCATCGCAGACAAGTATCGTATTCCGGCAGTTTCACTGAGCGAGTTAAACTCGGAAAGCCGCGAAGACCGGCCATTGGTTCCTCAGTCTTACGATGTCCAGCCCGATCACCTTGCGGTCATCATTTTTACATCGGGCACGACGGGTTTTTCGAAAGGCGTGATGCTCTCCCACGCCAACCTGACCAGCGATGCACTGGGAGTCATAGAGAGTTTCAAAATAGACGCGCGGGACAATTTTCATCTCCTGCTGCCCCTACACCACGCCTATTCCAGCACCGTGAATCTACTGTGCGCGCTGGCCGGAGGTGCTCGTGCAACACTCGCAACGAGTTATAAATCGAGAGACATTGTGGATGATATTCAGGCATGCGGGGTGACCATGTTGATTGGCGTGCCACATCTGTACGAGAGTCTGATGAATGGAATCCTGCGAAACGTAAAGTCAGCCGGAATAGTCAAGAACATTGCATTCCACAGTCTGTTCGCGATCTCGAAAATCTGCCAATCTCTGGGCTTCGCCGCGGGCCGATCATTGTTCAGTACTTTTCGAAAAAAGGCAGGGCTGACTTCACTGCGAGTCATGGTGTCCGGCGGGGCTGCCCTTAGACCGTTGGTAAACAAGTTTTTCCTTACACTCGGAATTGACCTTGTGCAAGGTTACGGGCTCACTGAAACAAGTCCTGTTCTGACGGTAAATCCACCCGAGAAGAATGTCGTCGGAACCGTGGGCCCTCCTGTTTCTGGAGTACTGCTCAAAATAGAAAACCCCGACGCAGACGGCATCGGAGAAGTTTGCGCCAGGGGACCCATGATCATGCGCGGATACTTTGAAGACGATACGATGACTTCCGAAGCGATTCAAGACGGCTGGTTTCACACGGGAGATGCAGGGAAGCTCGATGATTCGGGATACTTGTCCATTACCGGACGAATCAAGAATGTCATCATCACGGCAGCCGGAAAGAACATCTATCCTGAAGAAGTCGAGGCTCAATTGAATCAATCGCCGTTCGTCGCCGAGTCACTTGTGGCCGGCGTTCACCTGAAGCCCGGAGGCGGCGAAGAATTATTCGCGCTGATCGTGCCTGATCAAGCTATCATTGCGGAACGAAACACAGAGGGCTCCAAACTTGACATTTCGCACGAGATTAATCAAGTGGTTAGGCAATACAATGAAGCAGCTCCCAGTTTTCGCAGAGTTCGTGGATGGGCAATCCGTGAACAGGAATTTCAGAAATCTTCAACACTCAAGATTCTGCGCTACCGTTACAAAGACGCGGTCGCCATTGCCGCTCGCGAATGGCTGTCTAAACGGCCTCACGCAATTCACGATTGAACCAGCCTGCTGCACCGATTACTGTGGCGCTTAGTCCGATCACCGCGTACAATTCATTGACTGGCAAAGACTCTGAGATGATGCCGGTCAAGCCGCAGCTCAGCGCGGATAATCCAATTACAGTCAGATGAATCAAGCTGAAGATTCGCCCATGTAATCTCGGAGGCACGCGCGATTGCACAAGAGTAGTTCGTGGAACAAGAATGAAAGGGATACCGATCGAATGGATATACCAAACGATGAGGACAGGAATCAGCGAATCGGTTATCATCAGCGGCACAAAAGTGATTCCATCAAATATGAGTGCCGACAATAATACCTTCCCGCGGGGCAGTCTCGCCCCATAGCGGTGGATGATTATACTCCCCGTAATCATTCCTAATGCGAATGCAGCTTCGATGGCAGCAAATGCTTCTGGTCCCGCTTTAAGGTGAAGCCGGACATAGAGCGGGGTACCAACGAGCGCGGGACCCATGATAAACAGATTGTCCACCGCGGTGATCATCAGTAATCCCCAAATCAGCGGTTTTTCTTTTGCAAAGCTCAGACCTTCCTTGAGCAGCTTCCGGGGCGAGACAACTTCGTGCGCGATAGTTGTGGCACGGGGCTTAAGCTTGAGCAAAAAAAGCAGCGAACCGATGTACGTCAAGGCGTTGGCAAAGAACAGGACGGGAGTTCCTGCATAGGGCAATATGGCCGCAGCCACCATCGGTCCGGTGAAATAGGCGAAACCATAGGATGCCTGCAGCAGCGACCCTGCGCGAGTCAACTCCTTCTCCTCCACAACCATGGGCACGATGGAATCCCGAGCTGGAAGAAATGCAGCAGTGAATAGATTTACGGTGAACGCAAAAAGGCCAAGCAGAATTCCGGTCATGTTCCCGGAAAAATAGAGTATGGGAATAAGCGCAACGAGACCAGCTCGGACAAGATCTGACCAGATCATGACGGCTTTGCGATTCCACCGGTCAACAAGCGCACCCGCAAGCGGCCCGAAAAGGATGGCAGGCAGATACTGTGACAGTCCGATGATTCCGGTCGCAGTTGCGGACCCTGTAATCTCGAAGACGAGCCAGAGGATCGCAATCTGATAGAGTGAGTCGCCCATGGTGGCGATGAAGCCCGCACCCCATAAAGGCCACAAACCGGCCGGGAGAATATTTCGGAATTGTGAAATCACCAAATGAGTTCGAGTAAGACCGGCAAATCAAGAATTTCTGCTGTGGACACGAAGCAGTCCGGGAAACTGGTCATCGTCAGCTATTCATCAAAGAACCCCGATCGGCGGAAGCAACTCAGCGACGGCATAGCAAAACTCGTCAGTTCCGCGACTGTCGATTTGCGCTTCGCCGAGGACGATGACGATGCCAGGATCAAGCTGCGTGATGCGGAGATATTGCTCACATGGAAGTTCCCGCCTGAACTGCATGCGGCTGCCACAAAACTTCGCTGGATTCAACTATCTGGAGCAGGTGCCGACCACGTTGTCACTGACAAACTGCGCCAAAGTGAGATCACTCTAACCAACTCTCGTGGAATTCACGGACCCTTCATGGCCGAGTGGACACTTGCCGCGCTGCTCTACCTCACTCAAAAGTGGGACCAAGTAGATCACTGGCGGAGAGATCGTGACTGGAAGTTACATAAGGAATTGATCACACGTGAGCGCAAACTTCTGGTCGGGATGAGCGCTCTGATCGTTGGATATGGCGAGGTGGGAAAGGCAATCGCTGACCTGTTGATTTCAGTCGGCGTAAAGTGTGCAGCTATGTCAAGCACGGGTTCACGCCGCCGTGGCATCTACGCTATCACTTCGCTCAAGGAGATTATCGGCAGTTTTGACATCGTTGTATTGGCCGCCCCTTTAACGGATAAGACCAATGGACTGTTTGATCACGACATTTTGTCACGCATGAAGCCAGGTTCCACACTCGTCAACGTCGCCCGGGGAAAGATCATCGATGAAGCGGCGCTGATTTCCGCTCTAACGAGCGGTCCTCTGGCTTCGGCGGCACTGGATGTGTTTGCTCAAGAGCCACTCGACACGGCTTCTCCGCTTTTTGATTTGCCCAATGTTTTCATCTCGCCCCATGTTTCGGGTAACTACCCGGCGTACAGCAGCGATGTCTTCAAGGCATTTCTCGCAAATCTCAAGCGATATCTGAGCGGCCAACCGTTGAAGCATGTCGTGGACATGAACCGGGGATACTGAACGGGCTCATTTGATCACCACGATCTTTGCAGAAGCAAGAGGTCTGCTCGATATTAGTCGTGCGTAGTAAACTCCAGACGCAATGTTTGCAAGATCAAGCGATAGAGTATGACTACCCTGCGTGTAGTAAGTCTCGTCCAGTGAGAGAACCATGCGGCCGCTTATGTCCAAGAGTTGAAACATCGAGCGTTCGTCGCTGTCCAGCGTAAACACGAGTGTAGCCTTACCGTTGACGGGATTGGGAAAAACAGACAGTGAGGCAAATCTTGGCGCAGGTTCAAATCGTGTTCGTGTGCCTAAGTCAAAATCCGCGGCAGCGACTCCATCGACAATTCCCCATCCAATTTCATTATTGGGTGCCATGGCAATCGAAGCAGTGCTCATCATCGCACGGCGAACGTCTTGCGCAGTCCACTCGGGGTGAGCTTCCATGATGAGCGCAGCGACTCCTGCCGTAATAGGTGCGCTTAGTGACGTTCCCGAGAGAAACCAGTACTGATTGACACCTGCATAGCTGGCACAGAATACACCCAGCCCCATTGCGCTGACATCAGGCTTTGTGCGACCATCTGCAGTTGGTCCCCCGGATGAGAAGGGGGCCAGAGTTCCCGCGCTGTCAACGGCGCCGACAGCCAGAATCGAATCTGCATCGGCCGGGCTCCCGACAATGTGCCAGTCATCAGTTCGATTGTTCCCGGCGGATGTGACACACAAGATACCTCGACTTGCTGCCATAACCACCGCGCGGGTTGTAACCGGCGTATGGCCATCCATATCTGCATTGGTGTACCAATCAATGTAACCCAAGCTGGAGCTTGTAATGTCGGCACCTGCACTGTCCGCCCACTCGATAGCGGCCACATAGGCATCTTCCTCGAATCGCTCTTCACTCGCCGTCCACTCGGTTTTTGCAAGCAAAAAATCCGCGCCAAATGCCGGACCGACCAGCACGCTGTCTCTGTTCCCCCCGATAGTAGATAACACCGCAGTCCCATGCGCATGCTGCCCGGTTGAGTCCTCGCCAGGAACATCGTGGACAATGTCATCATTGTGCAGAAAATCTCGCACTGCAATCACTCTCGTACCCGAGATGGATTCATGCTCGAGCCAGAATCCGGTATCCAGCATGCAAATCAGGATTCCATCTCCGCTGAGTCCTCGAGCGTGTAGCTCCGGTATCCGGCACATGTTGTTTTGGTGGAACGAAGGTCCGTACACCGGATCATCCAGGATCGACCGGGCATGAGCCGTGTTTGTCTCAATCCGTTCCCCCCGGAGAGTGAACGGAATCACGCTCGCAACCATTGGCATCGATTTCAGCACTTGCACCTGATCGGGACTGCATTCCACACTGGCCGCGTTCAGCCATCTGCTGACATGACGTATCCGTGCACCGGATGCCTCGACGCGCTCCAAGTAACCAGGAAAGACCGGCACATCAAAGAAATCGGAGCAGGTTAATCCATTTCTTAGTCTCCGCTGTTGAGCACGAGGAGTCATCCGTTCCCACGCTTCCGTCTCGGCCTTGACGAGCTGTTCCTCGAGGACCCCCTTGTCGCCGAAGTATACCCAATATCTGCCTGTCTCAATCGGATCCGTCGCTCGTCCGTGAGCGCTTGCAGGCGCGTAGCTATTCACGCAGATGCAAAAAGCCACAATCGAAAAAATACGTCGCGCCATTAGTTTGCGAAGTATCGGTAGGATAGTCCCACACTCCATCTCGTTTCTCCTTTCCCCGAAGTCGGAAGTTCGCATCCGCCTTCCACTCTCCAACCCGCTTTCATGGTGCCGACAGAAAGCCCCGTTGAATATCGGTGGCGCTCCGCCCACACATATCCTGCTCGGATTGCAGTATAGTTTCCAGCAATTACTTCCATGCCTACTCTGGAACTCTCTTTCCGAAAGTTGAACTCATCCGTAATCGATGCACTTCTCCATTCATAAGCCATCGAAAACTCCGGCACAGGTTTGGATGCAATCCCCCATCGCAAGCGCCGGGGCACAACACCCGCTCCACCACCCACCAGGCGTTCCAGTAACATGCCCGCCGAAAACGTATTGTAGGTCTGCAGAATGGACATGTCTGCTGTGGCCAGATACTTGCGGTCGCCTGAAGCCGAATCCGTATATATAGGCGACTTGAGGATGAGCCCCATACGGATGATTCCAAGTGGATACCATCCCGACCCGGCATACGGTACATAGACGGTCTCACTGGTGCGCCGCGTTACGCCCTGGGCCCAAATGCCCGTTCCGAAGGCAGCTCCCGACTCGTCACGGGGATTTGACATTGCCAGTGTAACATAATCTGCCCCCCCGTTGGTTTCTGAAGCATAACACGCATCATAGGCAATGCGTTTTTGAATTCCGATGCCCCCCGGGTTGTACAATCCGGCCTGCGGATCATCTGCGAGCGCAACAAACGCACCACCCATGGCCAATAGCCTCGGACTTTCAGGAAACTGTAATTCGACTGCCCAAAGTCCTTCGACAATCCACAGCAGTGCAAGGCATGCAATCTTAATCATGCAACCAAGGTACAAAATCACTCGCACACTCGCAACCCCTTGAACTTTTGACGGCAACGGGCTATATTGACGAGTGAGCCGTTTAACCTCAAGATGCTCCTGTGGCGGCTGGTTGAGATGACTTGTCTCACGGTAAATCTGCATAAACTACAATGAAGACTCTTCTCACGCTGATGATGGTTTGTGTCTCGGGCTCCGTTGCCGGCGCAACCGCTATTCGAGCTGTAACTACTGCAGCGGGATCGTTCGTCGAATCCTGCGCTGGCCGAAATGAGTTACGCGGACCGGTCAGACCCGCACTCGATGATCCAGAGATACTCTGGACACGCAACTTGGCTACCGGGATTTTCAACTCTGTCTCTGTTGCGGACTCTTTGTTTGCGTATTCCGGATCGGGTTTGAACGACCCACGCGAGGGCGCACAATACGACTTACTGACAGGAAGTCCGATTGATGCACTGAGCGGCAACGAATGGGAAGTGGCTGCATCACAGGATGGGCGTTATTGGGCCGCGTTGGACAGATCGAATGATGGACTGCTCGCCACACTCTATTTTTTGGACGCCCTGACCACCGATAGCCTGTGGAGTTATGACCTCAGTCCCGGTTATGCAGGCGGCACACGGTGTTTGCAATTCTCCCGGAACGGTGACTATCTCGTCTTGTTTTGCGGGACGCCGCCGCAGAACCCTCCTCGTGTGTATGTTTGGGAAGTCCAGACACTCGGGCCAAACCCGGCATTGATTTACACGGTTCCAAATGGTGAGGGAATTTCTCCCCGGGCATTGGCTGTGTCCCACGATGGACTCGTGATTGCAGCAGCAGCTGATCAATACTGTCACGTGATCGACCTGTCAGTTGGTGGGTCGCGCGCGGTCTTTAACATTGGAGCATCAACAGACGGTCTCGCCATGTCCGGCGACGGCAACTACATCGCGCACGGATTCACCGCAGTGTTCTGCCGCCGCTGGGATGGCACAAGTTATCCGGTCATTTGGCAAAGCGGATTGAACCAGCGGTACCTATCGCATGTGCTCGTTTCACCCGACACAACTTATGTCGTGAGCTGCTGGTACAAGAACACCTATGATCAGAACTACATTCGCTTGCACGACATCCGCAACGGACAGGCACTCTGGAATCATACCTACACTCAAGGAACAGACTATCAGGATTTGCCTTCGGACGTGGATATCAGCGCTGACGGCAACTGGTTCGCAGTCGGCTCTTGGGGTGACGCCGGAAGCATGAATGGGGAAGTAAACGTTTTTTCGCGCTGGTACAGAGATCCGTACTATCAACTCGACATGGCAGGCTCGTGCTACTCGCTCGATCTGAGTAGCGATGGGAGTTATCTTGCGGCAGCCGGAAAGCATGTTCACGCAAATGTATTTGGTAACGGTGGAGATTACTATCTGGTTGATTTGGATTTGCCGCCGGCTGAGCCGGTTCCGGCA
>CAZVXJ010000034.1:0-16371 GCA_964631675.1 uncultured Alphaproteobacteria bacterium | reverse complement strand
CAACGCTTGACCCTGACGGAGTGTTGATGGCGTCCGTGCAGGAGCTGGCGAAACAAAACCTGAAACTTGAAACGAGAAACTTGAAATTGGAAGATGAGATAGCGCAGCAAGCTGCGCGCTACGAAGAACTCGCGACGCTGGTACAAAGCCTTATCGCCGCAAATCAGAAAACGATGAACGAGGAAAGATAAAATGAACCGCATGTTTTGGCTTTTCGCATTTTCACTTTTGAGTTTTTCTACTCTTTCCTTTGCGGTTCCGCAATTGATAAACCACCAAGGGATGCTGACGAATTCCGCAGGTGCGCCACTCGACACCACCGTGAGCATGACGTTCAAGATTCACTATGATCCGGTGTCTGAAACACCCCTGTGGACTGAAACGCATCCATCGGTAGCCGTTGTTGACGGTTTATTCCACGTAAAGCTCGGCAGCTTTACACCCCTGCCAGCCCCTGATGTTTTCAACAATGATTGCTGGCTTGGCATTAGAGTAGGTAGCAACAGCGAAATGACTCCCCGGCAGCAATTCGTGACGGTGGCAAACGCTTTTCGAGTCGGCACGGTGGATGGAGCAATCGGTGGAAAGATCACCGGCCCCATTAACGCAGGACTCTTTAATACTAACGCCGGTTGGCAGGCAAGCGTTTTCGGCCAGGACAATCATGCCTCGGGAGACTACTCTCACATCGGCGGCGGCGGGTACAATTCCACTACGGGTCTTGGCAGTGTCATAACGGGCGGTCAAGTGAACGCATCGAGCGGACTATTTTCCACGGTCGCAGGCGGTTCCTACAATGCAGCGCGGGGAGATTACTCTGTGGTCGCGGGTGGCGGAGGGTTAGATGCTGCGGATTCTAACTCGGCAACCGGAATCAATTCCTCCATTGGCGGAGGTAAACGCAACTTAGCTTCCGGCACCAATGCAACCGTTAGCGGCGGATTCTTTCACACCGCTTCCGGAAACTCGTCAACAATTGGCGGCGGCATCCGCAGCGTCGCTTCAGGGAATTTAGCGACCATCAGCGGCGGTTATGGCCATATCTCTTCCGGCGAGAATGCGACCATTGGCGGTGGCTACAGCAATAGTGCTTCCGACGTTGGTACAACCGTTTCCGGCGGCGCTTACAATGCGGCACACGGAGATTACTCTGTGGTCGCAGGCGGAGGCGGACCAACCGAAGCGGATGCCAATAGCGCCACAGGCCCCCACAGTGCAGTCGGCGGCGGATTTGCAAACTCAGCCTCCGGATTTGAAGCAACCGTATCGGGCGGAAACAATAATAGCGCTGCCGGAATTGACGCCGTTGTTTCAGGCGGCAGTTATAATGATGCGTTGAGTTTCGCAGCGGTAGTTTCCGGAGGTTTCGATAACACGGCTTCACAAGCCTACACAACTGTTTCCGGCGGCGGATCGAACAGTGCAACAGCCACTTATGCCGTCGTTGGCGGCGGAGCACAAAACATTGCTTCGGGCAGCGCCGCGATTGTGGGTGGAGGTATATGGAATCGCGCGCGTGGAGATAATTCTGTTATCGCCGGCGGAGGCGGCAGCGAGGCAGATTCTAACGCGGCAAGCGGTCCATGGTCAACAGTAAGCGGAGGACGCGCCAATTATGCCACAGGAAACTCCGCGACAGTCGGCGGCGGAAAAAGTAACAAGGCACGCGGAGATTACGCTGTCGTTGCCGGAGGAGGAGGAAATACTGCCGCCGATTCGAATTTGGCTCAGGGAAATTTCAGCGCGATTGGCGGCGGACTTCGCAATGTTGCCGCCGGTAATGCGTCTGCTGTCCCCGGCGGTTATCAAAACAAAGCCTGGGCATTCGGTGCTATGGCCGCTGGCGGGTGGGGAAATTATGTCTTCGGCGCGCAAGGATTTGCGGGCGGAACATTTGCCCGCGCCAATCATGACCAGAGCTTTGTTTGGGGAAGCTCTTCCATCGGTGACACGACAGGATCCTTTAACACACACACAGTCACTTTCCGCTGTGAAAACGGAGCGAGGTTTTACACCGCCGTTAATGGAACAGCCACGGGAGTCAGCCTTCCGCCAGGTGGCGGCGCGTGGTCAAATTTGTCTGATGTTCATCAGAAAGAGAACTTCCGCGCGGTGGATACGAAGAGTGTATTGGACAGAGTTTCGGCTCTGAAAATCACGGACTGGAATTACAAGTCGCAGGATGACAGCATCCGCCACATTGGCCCCACAGCGCAGGATTTCTGGAGAGAGTTTGGTGTGGGTGATGATTCGCTCACCATTTCGACGATTGATCCGAGCGGCGTTGCGTTGGCGGCAATTCAGGAGCTGGCGAAGCAAAACTTGAAACTTGAAACGAGAAACTTGAAATTGGAAGAGGAGTTAACGCGGCAGGCCGCGCGCTACGACGGCGAACTGGCATCCCTGCGTGCGATGCTACAGTCCCATATTGCACAAAATCAAAAAGCTGAGTTGCAGGAAAAGGAGTAGACGGTCATGCGTCTGGTCACACTAACCATATTAGCGGCTGCGATATCATCATTTGCCGTGATTCCAGAGCCTGTGAACTATCAGGGTCATCTGACGAGAATTGATGGTACTCCGTTAGACACCACGGTGCAGATGACTTTCAGGCTGCACGACGAGCTGGGAAATCCAGGTGAGTTCTGGAGCGAGACACATCCGGCCGTGGTCGTGGAAAACGGGCTGTTCCATGTGCGGCTGGGATCCATATCTCCACTTGATTACAGCTCGATTGCGGATATTACCACACTGGATGGCGGAGCACTCAGCGTGCAAGTGGGAAGCGATGCCGTTATGACGCCGCAGATTCCTCTGTCGTCGGTGTTTTACTCGCGCTTCACCGGGACCGTGGACAAGTCCAGCGGCGGCACGATTACCGGCGACGTGCATGTTGAGGGCAAGGGCAACATTGGAACTGCGAATACGAATCCGGGACTTTGGGCATTTGTTGTGGGTGAGGAAGGCGAGGCGAGCGGAAACTACAGCTCTGTGGGCGGCGGTTATGATAATCACGCACTGAGCAATGGGTCTGTCATCGGCGGCGGCATTTCGAATCAGACTTCCGGAGTGCAGGCATCCATCGGTGGCGGTTACGGCAATCAGGCAACGAATACCAGTGCGAGGGTGGGTGGCGGCACCGGAAACACTGCTTCCGGATACCACTCAACGATTGGTGGGGGTGGCTATCACCGTGCAAGCGGTATCGGCTCGTTCATTGGCGGAGGCGGGGGGTTTACCCCGGCAGATTCAAATTTAGCCTCAGGGGGTTACTCGTCTGTAACCGGCGGTCATCGCAACATTGCATCGGGTGATCATTCAGTTGTGGGTGGCGGCGTCAACAATCGCGCGCGCGGTGCGAGTGCGGTGGTGGCGGGTGGCGGATCGGAAATTCTCGCCGATTCTAACTATGCAGGAGGCATCGCATCCACCATCGGGGGTGGCCAAAGCAATCATGCAACTTCGAGCTATTGTACAGTGGCTGGGGGCTTTCGTAATCGATTGAACAATGCTGGCGGCACTATCAGCGGAGGACAGTATAACACGGCAGACTTGCTGGCCGTAGTGGCTGGTGGATATGACAACGATGCCCTTCAAAGCTATGCCGTCGTTAGCGGCGGGTATCAAAATACGGCCGACGCGGTGGGGGCGACGATCGGTGGAGGTTTGTACAACAATGTAACTTCCGATGGCGGCGTCGTCGGAGGAGGATTTAATAATACAGCCGCCAACACGGCGGTTGTGGCCGGCGGCGACAGTAACTCGGCGACAGATATTGTCGCTTTTGTGGGCGGGGGGCGATACAATACCTCAGACGGATTTGCTGCAGTGGTGGGCGGTGGTTTGGAGAATTCCGTTTCGAATGCCTATTCAACCATCGGCGGCGGACGGGAAAATGTTATCACTTCGACGAACGCGACGGTTGCAGGCGGGCTTGAAAATCTTGTCACTGGAAGCTATGCAACCATTTCGGGTGGACGGTTTGGACGTGTGCGTGCTAACTATGCAACCGTAGTCGGCGGAGGTGGATCGTCTCTGTCGGATTCCAACTCGGCTCGCGGAGAGTCGTCTACGATTTTAGGCGGCCGACGCAATGAAACCACCGGACGATTCTCGCTCGCGGCGGGATTTCGCGCTCGCGCAGTGCACGATGGCGCGTTTGTGTGGGCCGATTCGAGCGGTGCGGACTTCTCCTCAAATGCTGCAGATCAGTTCAACGTGCGCTCTTCCGGCGGCATCAACATGTGGACGAATTCCACGGCCACGATTGGAGTCACCCTGATCCCCGGGGACAACACCTGGAATTCAATCTGCGACAGCACGCTGAAGACGAGAATTGAAAAAGTCAACGGACGCGAAATGCTGGAAAAAATCGCGGAATTACCGGTGTATCGCTGGCATCACAAGGACGGCGATCCAAATCTTCAGCATATCGGCCCGATGGCACAGGATTTCTGGAACGCGTTCAAAGTGGGCGGTGACAGCCTGAAAATTTCGACGATTGATCCGAGCGGCGTTGCGCTGGCGGCGATACAAGAGCTGGCGAAGGAGAATGAAGAACGAAAGGCGATGAACGAGGAATTGAAGAAAGAAGTCCAAGACTTGCGAGCAGTGCTGCAAGGCTTGCTGGCTGAAAAACAAAAGTCGTCGCTGACGACAAAGGAGTAGCTGGTAATGAATCGTGCACTAATCATTTTCACGCTGGCATTTGCGAGCAACGCTCTTGCCATCCCGCAACAGATAAACTACCAGGGTCAGCTCACGCGGCCCGATGGCACACCCCTGGACACGACTGTAGCCATAAGTTTCAGGTTATACAATGTGGTGGCTGGTGGAACCGCGCTGTGGACGGAATCGCACCCCGCAGTTAGCGTGAACGATGGACTGTTTCAGGTGTTGCTCGGCTCGGTGACCACGCTGCCGGATTCGTTCACCGCCACGACCCGTTGGCTGGGTGTGACGGTGGGAGGTAACACAGAGATGACGCCGCGCAGACAAATTGCCTCGGTGCCGTATGCTTTTCGCGTGGGCACGGTGGACGGCGCGAGCGGAGGAAACATCTCGGGAAAGCTGAATGTGGGTGCAAACAGCACAAACGCGGGACTGTTCGCAAACTCATTTGGCCAGAATACCCATGCGCGCGGAGACTATTCTTTTGTTGCAGGTGGAGCCGTCGATGCGATGGATTCGTGTTCAGCGACCGGCCAATTCAGTGTAGTGAGCGGCGGACGACTTAACTTCGCGGGAAATATTCAGGCCTCGGTGGGCGGAGGCTATCTAAATCGTGCGACCGGATCGCACAGCCGGATCGGCGGCGGAACTCAAAATGATGCCACTGGTACTTATGCTGCTGTGCTGGGCGGAGAAGATAATAACTCGACGACGAGTTACACGACCGTTGGGGGCGGAAGGAATAACAATGCAACAAATCTCTTCGCCACGGTGAGCGGTGGAGATACGAATGTCGCCAGTGGGCGATTTGCGTTCGTCGGAGGCGGAAATTTCAACACGGCTACGGATTCGCTGACCACCGTGAGTGGCGGCAGGGCCAATGCCGCAACCGGAAAGTATTCAACCATCGGCGGTGGCCGTAACCACTCGGCACTGGGCATCAGCAGCTGTATCACCGGAGGCGAAAACAATTCTGCAGCGGATACCGGCGCAGCCGTACTCTCAGGACGATCAAACAGTGTGGACGGAGTGACATCAGTCATCTGCGGCGGTGGGCCGTATCCCGGTGTGCATAATGTCGGAAACTCTATTACCGGCGACTATTCTGCGATTGTCGGGGGGGTAGGCAACAGCATTCCCGCTTACGAGAGTTTTATCGGCGGCGGTGAGCGCAACACGGCATCGGGATTTTGCTCTGCTGTGGCGGGCGGGATCAGCAACACCGCGGAAGCGGCTTACACCGTTGTGGCGGGCGGTGGAAACAATCACGCTGTGAGTGTAGGATCCCACGTTTGCGGCGGTACAGTCAACACCGCAGAAGGATCTTACTCGGGGATTAGCGGCGGAACGTCGAATTACGTTCCAGGATTGAAAAGCAGCATCGTGGGCGGAGAAAGCAATCTGGTTTCGGGAAGCTTTTCGGTGATTTCGGGCGGATACAACAATGAAGTGCAAGACGATTATGCTGTTGTGGGAGGCGGACTGAATAATGTCGTTTCCGGCAACTACTCGACGGTTCCAGGAGGTCAGGATAACTCCGTGACGGGATCCAACTCCTTTGTGTGCGGAGAAGGTGCCACGGTGTCGGCGAGCAACGCTTTTGTCTGGTGGGACGGCACGAGTGGTTCCAGTATTGGATCATCAAACACATTTAGCGCACTGGCCACAAACGGCGTGCGCTTCTGGACCAACTCGGGTCTTACTTCGGGCGTAACGATGGCGGCGGGAGCGAGTGCCTGGGTCGGAGTTTCCGACAGCACAAGGAAAAGAGATATTCGGTTGACGGATACGAAATCCATATTGGAGAAGATGTCTGAGCTTCCAATCAAGAACTGGGAATATAAGTCTGAAGCTGAAGGCATCGAGCACATCGGTCCGATGGCACAGGATTTCTGGAATGCGTTCCGGCTTGGCAGCGATTCCCTCGGTATTGCCACAAATGACGCGGACGGCGTGCTGTTCGCTGCGGTGCAGGAATTGACGAAGAAGAACTTGAAGCTGGAAGAGGACTTGCGATATCTGCGAGAAATGGTGCAGAGTCTTTTAGCCGAGAAACAACAGTCGCTTATGACGGATAAGGAGTAGCGGATCATGAAACGTGTGTTACTTACATTCATTCTGGCCGTCGCGGCACAGGCTTTTGCCATTCCGCTGCAGGTCAATTACCAGGGACAGTTGACCCGTTCGGACGGCACACCGCTGGATACAACCGTGGCGATGACGTTTAGGTTCTGGGATAATGCAGTGGGCGAAGGGGTTGCCTATTGGGTGGAACTGTGGCCGTCGGTCACTGTCACAAACGGCTTGTTCAATGTTACGCTGGGTGCGAATACACCGCTCACTGATTCAGTGTTTGACCATCCACAGCTATGGATGGGAATTAGGATGGGAACAGACAGTGAGATGACACCGCGTGTGCGACTCGTCTCGGTCGGGTACTCTTACCGGGTGGGCACTGTAGATGATGCGGCAGGCGGCACGATTGCGGGCGACGTGAACATCTCAGGGAAAGCCAACATCGGCAGCGGGAACGCGAACACGGGCACGGCCGCCTTTGTCGCCGGACAGAACAATGCGGCCAGCGGTGCCTACTCGACTGTCGGCGGCGGAGTCAATAATTTTGCCCGTGGGCAACTGGCTGTTGTGGCGGGCGGCGGCTCAACCATAGTGGCGGACAGTAATTCTGCTCTTGGCGTCACATCGGTCGTAAGCGGCGGAGCAGCGAATGTGGCCTCTGGAACTGCTGCAACGGTTTCCGGCGGAGGTCGAAATACCGCAAGCGGCAGCCGCGCTACGGTCGGTGGCGGACGATTGAATCGTGCGGCTGGTGACTACAGTGTTGTCGCTGGAGGTGGTGGCGGCACTTCGGCAGACTCCAATTTGGCTCTCGGTTTGGCAAGTGTCGTTAGCGGCGGCGAATCGAACAGAGCGACAGGAAACTGGGCGGTGATTGCCGGCGGACAGCAGAACTCGGCTGCTGCATTTGCGGCTGTCGGGGGAGGATACAATAACACAGCGGCGGATTATACAAGCATAGCCGGAGGAAGCAGCAATGCAGCCTCGGCTCCCAGTTCGACGATCGGCGGCGGCGGCGGCAATTCGACTTCGGGAGTCGGTGCAACGGTCGGTGGCGGATATTTCAATCATGCACGCGGAGACTATTCGGTGATTTCCGGCGGCGGCGGTCTGCTTTTCAGCGATTCCAACTCGGTACTTGGAAGCAACTCAGTGATCGGCGGCGGTTCATCGAATGTGATATATGGAACTCATTCCGTGATCAGCGGCGGCGCCAGCAACTGTGATTCGGGGAGTTATGCCGCCGTTGTCGGTGGGTTTGCATGTGAGGCGAATGGGGATTATTCGATTGCAGGAGGACGGGGCAGCCGGGCTTCCGGAGATTACTCGATAGCACTGGGGCGGAGAGCGGCTGCTCCGGGTAATGGATGCATCGTAATCGCTGATGGTGTCAACGCCAATTTCTCTCACCCGGACACACTGGACAACACGTTTTCCGTGCGTGCCACCGGTGGCGTTTGGATCAAGACGAATAGTGCATTGACGTCCGGTGTGGTCCTTTATGGCGGGAGTTCGACTTGGCAGAGCAACTCCGACTCCACGCTGAAACGAAACATTCGCCCTGTGAGCACCCGAGAGATTCTGAACAAAGTGGTTGCGATGCCGATGAATCGCTGGAGCTATAAGTCGCAGGATGAGAGTATTGAACACATCGGTCCGATGGCACAGGATTTCTGGAATGCGTTTCGTGTAGGCGGTGATAGTCTAAGGATTTCGACAATTGATCCCAGCGGAGTCGCGCTGGCGGCGATACAGGAATTGGCGAAACAATTGGAAGAAGAGCGTACAGCCGTGCGGCACTACGAAACAAGGAATTTGAAATTGGAAGAGGTCGTTGCGCAGCAAGCAGTGCGCCATGATGCGGAACTGGCGGAGCTTCGGGCGATGGTGCAGTCGCTTATTTCACAAAATCAACAAACTGCGTTGCAGAGATAGGAGTAGATGATTATGCGTGTGGCGATTATGATTGTATTCGCAATGGCCGCGGCGGCACTGGCTGTGATGCCCTTACAGGTGAATTTCCAAGGACAATTGACTCGGCCGGACGGAAGTCCACTTGATACGACGGTGCAAATGACATTCCGATTGCATGATGAGCTCGGCAATCCCGGTGACTTTTGGACCGAAACTCATCCGGCAGTCATTGTGCAAAATGGATTGTTCAATGTTCGCCTGGGTTCCATTACGCCGCTGGATTATGGCTCGATTGCAGATATTGCCTCAATTGACGGCGGTGCACTCAGTATCCAAGTAGGCAGCGATGCCGTGATGACCCCGCAGATTCCGCTCTCGTCTGTCTTCTATTCGCGGTATACCGGAACAGTGGATGGTGCGCAAGGTGGATCGGTGCTCAGCGCGCTGTTTGTGAGTGATCGTTTGACTGCCGGCACGGGAGCTGTTGCACAGGGAACCACGAGTGTGGCCTTTGGCACATCTACCCAAGCGCAGGGCAATTTTTCGAGTGTACTGGGCGGACAAAACAACAAAGCGCGCGGCGATTACTCGGTGGTGGCGGGTGGGGGTGGGCCACTCGCTGAGGATTCGAACTCCGCCACGGGAGTCGGCTCGTTTGTAGGCACCGGAATCTCAAATCATGCCGCGGGTCTCTATTCCGTGGTAAGCGGCGGACTCGGCAACACGGCGTCCGGCGAGAATGCGTGGGTGGGCAATGGATTTGAGAATGTTGCCGACGGACCCTATGCCGCTCTTGGCGGTGGATTTCAGAATTACGCTTCCGGCGAGTATTCAATTATCGGCAACGGCAATCTGAACTACACCACAGGTTATGAGGCGGTGATTGGCGGCGGCGACCATAACTACGCGGGCGGCCCGGTTGGTATGATTGGTGGCGGTAGTTTTAACTCGATTGCCGATTCAGCGAGCTATGGCACGATTGGCGGAGGCGAAAGCAATACCATATCCGCCACCGACGGTACCATCGGTGGCGGCGTCGGAAACACTGCATCGGGCGGTCACGCTACCGTAGCCGGCGGTGCAGTGAATAACGCAACAGGGGGCGATGCCGCAGTGGGCGGCGGCTCGTTTAATCTTGCGAGCGGCGAGTGGTCCACTGTTGCCGGTGGAAGTGATAACCGCGCAACGGGCCAGAGCAGCAATGTGAGCGGCGGCGAAGTGAACAATGCCACCAATACGAACAGTAGCATCGGTGGCGGCGCGGATAATGTCTCGTCCGGAGTTTCAAGTGTCGTTTCGGGAGGCCGCTACAACAAGGCTCGCGGGGACTACTCTGTCGTATCCGGAGGAGGCGGCGCGTTACCTATAGATTCAAATGCTGCGTTCGGCACTAACTCCGCCATTGGTGGCGGTCGTCGCAATGTGGTGGGCGGATTCTACAGTGTGATCGGCGGCGGAGATTCAAACACTGTAGATGCCGGTTTTTCTGTTATCGGCGGCGGGATTCATAATCTTGCAGAAAGTCCAATCACGACGATTGCGGGCGGCCAGAGCAATACAGCGAGTAACTCGCTGGCGACTGTCGGCGGAGGAGGATCCAACATCGCGTCGGGGCAACGCTCAGTGATCTCGGGCGGTTTCACTAACATCTCTGCGAACCAAAGTTCAACCGTCGGTGGCGGCTCAAACAATGAAGCCTATGGAACTGCTTCGGTCATCGCGGGTGGTCAGTTCAATCGCGCTTATGGCAGCCATTCAGTCATCGCAGGCGGCGGAGGTACGGCGCTTGTAGATTCAAATTTCACATTCAGTAACCATAGTACGGTGAGCGGCGGATCCAGAAATTATGCCGTGGCCACCGGTTCAACAATTGGCGGCGGTATACACAATCGCGCGCGCGGAAACTATTCGGTTGTCGGCGGCGGCGGCGGTACTCTTGTCGCTGATTCCAACTCCGCCAGCGGGACGCAAAGCACCGTTAGCGGCGGTGGTTCAAACACTGCAAGCGGTCACAATTCAACCGTCGGCGGCGGGGATGGAAATCTTGCTTCGAGTCAAGGTGCGACCGTCAGTGGTGGACTCAGTAACACCGGCAGCGGGTCAAGTTCATCGGTGGGCGGTGGAACGGCAAACTCAGCGTCTAACACGTTTGCTACGGTGAGCGGCGGCAACACCAACACGGCCAGCGGATTTCAAGCGACCATCGGCGGTGGCGGCAGCAATCAGGCCACTCAGAACAACGCGACGATTGCCGGTGGAAATAGCAATTCGGCGACGATAATTGGCGGCACCGTGGGAGGCGGTGAGAGCAATCTAGTCACAGGCCAATACAGCACGGTCACTGGCGGTCGCCACAATAAAGCTCGCGGCGATTACTCTTTTATCGGCGGTGGCGGCGGAAATACTGAAGTAGACTCCAACAATGCTCCGGGGAACTCCTCGGTTGTGCCCGGTGGTCGCCGCAACAGCGCCGGCGGCAGCTTCTCGTTTGCGGCTGGATACCGTGCCAAGGCGAATCTTACGGGCTGTTTTGTATGGGCTGATTCGACAGGCGCGGACTTCTCCTCCACCGCAGCGGATCAGTTTAGCGTTCGCGCCACGGGCGGTTATCGGCTATATTCAAACGCTGCGCTTAACGCCGGTGTGACGATGGCGGCGGGAGCATCGGGCTGGACGAATGTTTCGGACAGCACTCTGAAAAGGAATCGCCGCAATGTGGATACGAAACTTGTGCTTGAAAAAGTAGCGCAGCTACCCATTCAGCAGTGGAGCTATAAAGCGCAGGATGCTTCGGTTGAGCATATGGGTCCGATGGCTCAGGATTTCTGGAGACTGTTTGGTCTTGGTGATGACAGTTTGGGAATCAATCAGATTGATCCGGACGGAATTGCGCTGGCGGCGATACAGGAGTTGGCGAAGCAAAACTTGAAACTCGAAGAGATTGTTGCGCAGCAATCTGCGCGCTACGAAAGACTCGAAGTGTTAGTGCAGAGTTTGATGGCCGAGAAACAGCAGTCGTGGCAGGCGACAAAGGAGTAGTTCGTCATGTATCGAGCGATATTCGTTTTCACGATGGCATTTGCAATGAGCGCTCTTGCCATTCCGCAGCAATTCAACTATCAGGGGCATCTCACAGATCCGGCGGGAATACCACTGGATACAACCGTGAACATGACCTTTCGCATCTATGCGCTTCAAGCCGGTGGCGTACCGCTGTTTACGGAATCTCATTCGCCGGTCGTTGTCAGCAATGGTTATTTTGAGGTTTTGCTGGGTATAGACAATTCGCTGGATGATATTTTTTCTGCGGATCGCTGGCTGGGAATTACCGTTGGATCCAACAGCGAAATGACTCCGCGCAGGCAGATCGTGTCGGTGGCGCATGCCTATCGCGTGGGCACTGTAGACAAGGCTACAGGAGGTTACATTGACGGCAGTTTGGCTGCGGGTTCCGGCGCAGTGCTTAGTGGCACAAATACGACCGTGTTCGGGCAGAACAACGCAACCGGCTCCGACTTTGCAAGCGTGCTGGGTGGTCATGACAACGACGCCGAGTATCCTTCGTCTTCCGTGGTCGGTGGTCATCACAATACGGTATCGGGCGAAAACTCGATCATCGGCGGCGGCCATGACAATGAGATTTATTCTGGATCAAACTCCATGATCGGCGGCGGTGCCAGCCATTACTCCGAGGGCGACTACAGCGTGATCGGCGGCGGCCTTACCAACGGATCGAGTGCGCCTTATGCCTCAATTCTCGGTGGAGCAAGCAATACTGTAGAAGCATATTACAGCACCGTTGGCGGAGGCCGGAACAACTCGGCAAACGGTGATTCCGCCGTGGTTGCCGGCGGCGCGGCAAATGATGCAATCGGGGACGGCAGCACTGTGAGTGGCGGTTCACTCAATCAAGCTGAAGGCATTCGCAGCACGGTCAGCGGCGGCAGAAGCAATGTAGGTTTTGGAAACTACAGCACAGTCTCGGGTGGATTGTCCAATTATGCAGAGGGATTGAACAGCACGATTGGCGGCGGCAGTTCAAACTTTGCGATTGGAGACAACAGTACCGTTGCCGGCGGGCTGAACAATAATACAGAAGGAGTATCCAGCACCATAGCCGGGGGAGAGAATAACAACACAGCGCTCTACTGGAGCACAGTCGGCGGAGGGTACAATAATACAGCAGATAATCAAGCTTCAACTGTGGCCGGTGGCTCTGACAATCAAGCAACCGCGCAGAACTCGACCGTTGGTGGCGGAATCAACAATACGGCCTCCGGTTACATTTCCGCGATCTCCGGAGGTCAAAACCAGATTGCATCGGGTCAATACGCCACTGCTGGCGGCGGCGCCGGCAATCAAGCGGTCGGCAATTACTCATTTATTGGCGGAGGGTTTGGAAACAGGGCCTACGGTATCCACTCCGTCATCAGCGGGGGAAACAGTAATGCGGATTCGGGAGATTATGCTGCAACCGTGGGCGGCTTTGCCAATGAGGCAAATGGCGATTACTCCATTGCCGGTGGACGGAGCTGCCGGGCACTGGGGGACTATTCAGTCGCCATCGGCCGGCGCGCTATCGCGCTTTGGAATGGTTCCTTTCGCTTTGCCGATGCAACGAACGCCGATTTCACCAATGCGGCTGATTCAACAGGAAACAGTTTTTGGGTGCGAGCTTCCTGAGGGGTGCGATTTTACTCCAGCACGAACCTTCTCGCCGGTGTACGGCTTGATACCGGCGGCTCATCATGGAACACCGTTTCAGATTCCACGATGAAGCGCAATATACGCGCGGTGGACACGCGTGATATTCTCGATCGAGTGACGCGCATGCCCATGAATCGGTGGAGCTACAAGACACAGGATGACAAGATCGAACACATTGGCCCAATGGCACAAGACTTCTACGCGCTGTTTAGTCTGGGTGAGGATGACAAAACGATTTCTACGATTGATCCATCAGGAGTCGCACTGGCGGCGATACAGGAATTGGCGAAGGAGAACGTGAAACTTGAAACCAGAATCTTGAAACAAGACGAAGAGATCGCGGAGTTACGGGCGATGGTGCAGTCAATGGCGGCTGAACGAAAGCTGTCGCAGAAGTAAACGGTATCAAGCGAGTCGCAAGACTTGGATGACCGATAGCTGGTGAAGCGGCGACCCCCGAAGGCCGCCGTTTTCTTTTTGCCTTATTTTGGGTACATTAGTCGAAATCACAAGCAGATTCCGGGAAATCCGTTGACCGAACCTCAGCACATACACAAAACTCTGGGAAATGCGGCAATGCTCGTCGTGGGGGCGGGCGGCGAAGCCCTGCTGCAATTTCTGTTTGTGCTGGTGGCAAGCCGGGAGCTCGGTCCAGAGGATTTCGGATACTACTCGTATCTTGTTGCTATTTTTACGTTTGTGCAGGTTGTGGTGCATTTCGGCCTTCCCGTTGTCGTGGTTCGTGAGCTGGCTTCTAAAGCGGGTGCAACCGCAGGTGAAGTTGAGCACAGTGCCCTGGTCGTGCTCAGGTCCATGTTCCGTATCCGCGGCTGGCTGGCAGTGATCAGTTTTGCTTTGACAATCATCATTGCGTTCGTGGATGAACCTACTCCGGTTAGGCAATGGTCTATCATCTTGATGTTCTTGATGTTGTTGTTCATTCCGCTGGATCTGCAGCCGCTCTTCGATGCGCGCAAAATGTCCAGATGGGATGTGCCCGGTAAAATAACCGGACGGGTTGTCGCGCTGTTAGTCTTGCTCATGCTGTGGCTGTGGGACAGCCATCTCTCTCTGGTTGAAGCGGCGCTCTGTTCATCGGTTAATCTCGGCATCACGACGGGGGTAGGCTGGTGGATAGCCCGGCGGAAGGGGCTGTTGCCCAGAGAAGCTCAAAGGTCGAAGATCCAAGTTCAAGATTCCGATCCGGACATCCACAAAGGGCTTTCTCTTCAGAATTCCATCCGGAACGAGACTCGCAGGCTCGTCAAACTTGCCGCCCCAATCATGTGGGCGAACTTCGCGAACACGCTCTACGTCTTCAGTCAGATTGTGCTCGTGAAGTGGTTTTCGACCGAATTGGAAACGGGCTATTTTGCCCTGGCGAGCCGACTTGTACTCTCTCTGGTTCTGCTCAAAGGCATACTCTACCGCCTGCTGCTGCCGCTGCTCTCGGAGATGAGCACCGACCTCGACCGATTCAGCGGCCGCTTGGAGCGGTTGATACCGTTACTCGCACTGGTGTTTGCTCCGCTTGCCGCGCTGGGGATTCCACTCTGTGAAATACTGATTGTGCCGCTGTTCGGCCCCGAGTATTTGCCGGCTGAGCGCGTGGCTCAGATCAGTTTGAGTCATTTTTTTGTGAGTGGGTTCGGGTCCATTTTCGGGACCGCACTCTTTGCAATGGGCTATCAAAAGAACTATACATGGAGTATCACTGCCGCTTGTGCAGTAAGCTTGATTTTTGGTGCGTTGCTCATCCCGACAATGGGTGCCGAAGGAGCGGCCTGGGCGATGGTCGCTGCTGAACTAACGGCACTGATCATTACGGTGCCGCCCGCACTCAGGCTGTTCAAATTGGAGGTCGGGTCACGGCTATCCCGAATCTTGCTTGCATCGGTCGGAGGGCTGGCGGGCTATTACGGTCTTGTCTATGGACTGGGGCTCCATCCTGGGGCGGGAATCGGTGCGTTGTGCGTACTGTGTGGGGCCGGATTGTGGGTGGGTGGTGAAGTTTCGCCTGAGCGCATAACTGGCATTATCAAGCTGATCCGGAGGCGGGCCGAATCGGATTCCGCGGAACAAATTCCTTGATTTTTCAAGGGATTGGGACTATCTTAACCTTATATGGCGAATACCGAGCAAAAACAGGCGGTTGCCTATGGGTATGACCGGCTCTCTCCGATCCGGCGGAACCGTCGATTTCGTGATGTGCTTTTGATTGCTGCCGGACTTTGCGCGCTCGTATTCGGAGTGCTGATCCTGGATCCCATGGCCAGCGGTACTCCCCTGCGCACGGGACCAACGGTGACCATGGGACTCATCACGGTGATGGCCGCGGCTTTTTCGTGGTTTTTCCACTTGAAATATCTGGGCAGCAAGGGGACGTAGCGAGAAAAAGCGGAAGAACGGAAAGCAGAAACATGGAAGTGACATGAAGATTGGTTTGATCGGCGCGGGGTATCTGGGAACGATCCATGCCAAGCTGCTGGCACAGCAGGAGCTGGCATGGGTTGGAGTGTGCGATCTTGACGGTGAGAAAGCAAAGAAAGTCGCGGCGGACTTCGGATTGGAAGCAGTCACATCACAGGATGAGCTGCTAAAAAAATCCGATGCCGTGCTGGTGGCGGCGGCGACCTCTTCACACTATGCCATCGGAAAGCAGGTGCTTGGGAGCGGAAAGCACCTGTTTCTGGAAAAACCCATCACCACCACGCCTGCAGAAGGGGAAGAACTGGTCGCGCTCGCGAAACAGAAAAATCTCGTGCTGCAGGTGGGACATGTGGAGCGCTTCAATCGTGCATTCCGCTCGCTGGAAGGCATGCTGACCAAACCGCAGTTTATCGAGGCGCACCGTCTCACGCAGTTCAGGCCGCGTGGTACGGATGTGGCGGTGGTGCTCGATTTGATGATTCACGATTTGGATTTGATCTTGAATATGGTGGGCGAGTACCCTTCGCAAATTGACGCGTCGGGTGTGGCGGTGATTTCCGAGGGCGCGGACAT
>CAZVXJ010000033.1:0-16461 GCA_964631675.1 uncultured Alphaproteobacteria bacterium | reverse complement strand
CACCGGTGTTCGAATAGACGCCCGTATCGAGTACGAGAATATTTACATTTCGGCCGGTGGCGATCACATGATCCAGTCCGCCATAACCAATGTCGTAAGCCCAGCCGTCACCTCCCACTATCCAAACCGATTGCTTGACCAGCGTGTCGGCAACGGATAGCAAATGTTGAGCGGCAGGATGAGTACTGGATCTAAGTTTCGTCTTAAGCTGCTCGATTCGGCCTCGCTGAATGCGAATCTGCTTTTCGTCGGATTGATCCGCGTCCAGAATTGCTTCAACGCCCGCGTCGCCGATCAGTGACGAGAATTGCGGAAGCAGTGCCGCGGCCATTTCGCGCTTTTGATCAAGAGTGATGCGAAAGCCGAGTCCGAATTCGGCGTTATCTTCAAACAGCGAGTTACACCAGGCAGGGCCACGGCCGTCACGGTTCACGGAGTAAGGGGTCGTCGGCAGGTTTGCTCCGTATATGGAAGAACATCCGGTGGCATTTGCGATGTACATGCGGTCGCCGAAGAGCTGAGTCAGCAGTTTGATGTAGGGCGTCTCACCGCAGCCCTGGCAGGCGCCGGAAAACTCGAACAGCGGCTCCAAGAATTGCGATCCCTTCACCGTATTCAGGCGCAGTGTCTCGCGATCCATGGCCGGGAGATTCAGGAAATAATCCCAGTTCTTGCGCTCTGTTTCCAGTATGGGAGCCTGAGGAGCGAAGTTCAGTGCCTTCAGTCGTGGTTCACGCTTATTTTTTACCGGACAAACATCTACGCACAGCCCGCAGCTCGTGCAGTCTTCGGGGGCGATCTGCAAGATATACCGTGGATCTTCGAATGCCAGGTCCGTGCCCGTATAGCGGGTGGACTTGAACGTTACCGGGGCATCGCCGACGATCGTGGACTCCACGACTTTCGCACGAATTGCCGCGTGCGGGCAAACCATGACGCACTTGTTGCATTGAATACAGATACTCTCGTCCCACACCGGAATCTCGAGAGCAATATTGCGCTTCTCCCAAATTGAAGTGGAAAGCGGAAACGTGCCGTCCACAGGAAAGGCAGACACCGGAAGTGAGTCGCCGGATCCTTCTATGATTTTGGCGAGCACGTTTTTCACGAAGTCGGGCGCATCGCCGGTGACCGCAGCAGATCGCTTCTGCTTAGCTGTAACGGCTGTTGGAATGGACACTTGATGCAAGTTCGCCAGCGTCTGATCCACTGCCGCGAAATTCGTGTCCACGATATGCTGGCCCTTTTTCTCGTAAGTCTTCTGAATTGTGCGCTTGATCGCGGCGATAGCCTGTTCACGTGGCAGAACTCCGCTGATGGCGAAGAAACAGGTCTGCATGATCGTATTGATCCGGTTGCCCATCTTGGTTTCCAGAGCCACCTTGTAGGCATCTATACAATACATCCTGATTTGCTTCGCGAGAATTTGTTCCTGAACTTCAAGCGGCAGTGAATCCCAGACCTTGTCCGGAGTAACCGTCGTGTTCAGCAGGAATACAGCCCCCGGTTCTGCATCAGCCAGCATTTCATACTTACCGAGGAAGATCGTTTGATGACAGGCAATGAAGTTCGCCCTGCTCACCAGATAGGGTGAACGAATCGGCTTCGGACCGAAACGCAGGTGCGATACCGTTATGGCGCCGGACTTCTTGGAGTCATAAACGAAGTAACCCTGTGCGTAGAGCGGTGTTTCGTCGCCGATGATCTTAATGGAGTTCTTATTTGCGCCGACTGTTCCGTCCGCACCGAGACCGTAGAACTTGGCACGAAACACTTCGTCCGGCTCAATAGAAACTTTGGGATCAAAGTGAAGGCTGGTGTGTGTCACATCGTCATTGATGCCGACCGTGAAATGATTCTTTGGATCGTCCTTCTTCAATTCGGCGAATACGGACATCACCATTGAAGGTGTAAACTCCTTGGAAGACAGGCCGTAACGTCCGCCGATGACTCGCGGATACGCGTGCCACGTGTGCCCGTCGGTCATGGCAACGGAAATCGAGGCCACGACATCGCAGTACAAGGGCTCACCAAGTGCGCCCGGCTCTTTTGTACGATCCAGAACGGCGATCTGATGGACGGTTCTGGGCAGAGCCGTGGCAAAATGCAAAACAGACCACGGACGAAACAGGCGAACCTTCAGCACTCCGACACGCTCGCCTTGAGCGTTCATGTGGTCAACCGTCTCCTGAACTGTATCACAGGCTGAACCCATGACCACAATGACGCGTTCCGCGTCCGGCGCGCCGTGGTACTCAAACAAATTATAGCGGCGGCCCGTTCGAGCGGCAAAGGCTTCCATCGCGCCTTCAAATATCAGCGGACACGAGTTATGGAAACGGTTGGCTGCTTCGCGAGACTGAAAGAACACGTCCGGATTCTGAGCCGTACCCCGAATGACGGGGTGGTTGGGCGACAGTGCGCGCGCACGATGAGCGTAGATATCGTCATCATCGATCATCGACCTCAGGTCGTCATCCGAAAGCAATTCTATTTTCTGGACTTCGTGACTTGTTCGAAAGCCGTCGAAAAAATGCACGACCGGAATGCGGGCTTTCAGCGTTGCCGCCATTGCAATCAAGGCGTTGTCGTGGGCTTCCTGGACGTTTGCCGAAGCGAGCATGGCCCAGCCTGTGGAGCGAACAGCCATCACATCGGAGTGATCCCCGAAGATGGACAGGGCATGCGTGGCCACCGTGCGAGCCGTTACATGGAAAACTGCCGGCGTGAGTTCACCCGCGATCTTGAACATGTTCGGAATCATGAGCAGCAGGCCCTGCGACGCGGTAAAGGTGGTCGTCAGGGCGCCCGATTGCAAAGCACCGTGAACGACTCCGGCTGCTCCGGCCTCACTCTGCATCTCAATGACCGACGGTACGGTTCCCCAGATATTCTTGCGGCCCAAAGAAGACCATTCGTCGGCCAGTTCACCCATCGAGGACGAGGGGGTTATCGGATATATCGCACAGACCTCGCTCAGCCGGTGGGCGACGCTGGCGCAGGCTTCGTTACCGTCAATGGTAGTGTATTTTTTGGTCATGTCCGTTCCTTCTCGCAGACGCTGTCTCAAACCCGCTGCGTCGTGAAATTTGTCACATTAAGAATGTATATCGGAAACAGCGCAAAGTCAAGCAGATAATGATTCAGTCGCAATCAGTGCAATTACCGTTTATTAAGCATGATTAAGTGCTTAAAATGGGACCGGAGAGGGCCAATTTAAGACTCGTTCCCGGAATGTCTCTCAAAGAGCCTCGCCGCCGGGGTGCGAATATTGTTAGACACCGATCTCATGGCTAATATAGGATAAGATTAGTCTTATTCGCTGGGGAAAGGGCTGGATTCGCACGAAAAAGAGAGGTATCGCGAAGAAAAATTCTTCCCCCTTAATAAGACAAGTTTAGGCTGTTTTCCAGTGTATTCAGCGTTTAGGTCAGAAAACGGCATTTTTGCTTGCGACTCTATGCGACAAATAACTGCTATTTCTGCTTGACTATTCGGCTTTTCCGAGCGATATTTAATGTGAAAGTTTTCACAGATTGTCCGACCAACCAGGGTAGACCCTGCGGTCGGTTTGGAGTTCAAAATGGCAACATCCTTCGACATTCAACTCTTCTGGGTAGCCTTCTGGTGCTACCTTTTTGGCTGGCTCTCGTTTACGGCATGGCTGGGTTTCAAGAAGCCTGTCTTGACCCGAATCGGTGTCGGATTGTTCGTGCTCGGCTTTGTCCCGCAGACGGCTGCTTTTCTGATCCGGTGGCAGCACACTGGCCATTACCCGATGTCAAACATGTACGAGTATTTGGCAGTCATGAGTTGGATGGCAGTGCTTAGCTTTGGAATCTTGACCTACAAATATCGGAACTGGATCATCAGTGCACTCATTTCGCCGATAGTAGTCATGCTGATGGTCGCGGCATCCATGCTGCCGAAGGATCCCTCGCAGCAGTTGATGCCGGCGCTGCAGAGCAAATGGTTGATGATTCATGTGTCGCTTGCATCCATCGGCGCCGGTGCATTTGCCGTTGCGGCGGCGGTTTCACTCATTTATCTCTTGGGTGTACGCTCCAAGGAAGAGGACAAGACTGTTTTTCGTCCGTCACTCAAGACCCCGTTTCAGATTCTGATTATCTTCCCGATCTTAATCGCCGTGGTGGGCGGCGTGAGCGATGTGCTGGCAAAGCAGTCCACGATGGAGCTGTTTGGCAGACCCACGCATTCCGGAAATGTCTTGATCCTTCTGGGAATCTACCTGCTGGCAGCCGGGTTCATCTGGGCCAAGATGGCCAAGAACTCCAGTCCTGCCGAGATTCGATACTGGTCCGGCGTAGCCTTCATTGCCCTCTTCCTTGGCGCTCTTGGGACAGGAGGGTTGATTCGTGGCGGTCAGATTGCCTTGACAGAACAAAGTCCGCTCAGGATATTTGAGTTCTTTGGCATGACATTTCTGGTAGGGACTGGTGCCTTGTTTCTTGTTCATTCCTTGCTCGGCTTTGGCCGTGCTGCAGCGGTTCTTCATCTGGATGGCCGACTACTTGATGAAGTGAACTACCGTTCGGTGACCCTGGGCTATCCACTGTATACGTTGGGTGCCTTGTTCGCCGGTGCTATCTGGGCAGAGAGCGCATGGGGATCGTTCTGGAGCTGGGACCCGAAAGAAGTCGGCGCGCTGATCATCTGGTTGTTTTACAGTGCCTATCTTCATGCGCGATATCAGCGGGGCTGGAGTGGCACCCGAACGGCCGTACTGTCTTTGACCGGTTTCGCCATGATGATGCTTTCGTTTTTCGGCAACTTCTTCTTCGGCGGGCTGCACTCGTACAACTAACTGACCTCGGCGCCGCACTGAAGCCGGGCCACCCATGAATTACATTGCTTACATAACCGGTCAACTCCAAGACGCAAAAAATGGAAAGGGCTCCACTACCTCGAAGTGGTGGGCGATGCTTTCCACGATGAAATTTGCGATTTGGATGCTGATTCTGCTCGGTGCGCTTTCACTCATGTCCATGTTCGTGGGCGAACTGGTCGACCCGCGCATTCTGGACGCCGAGCCAAAGGACTCGCTGGGCGCCGCCGGAAGACTGCTGTATATGGCTTTCCAGATGGACGATGCGTTTGGCTCCTGGTGGTATCGCGGGTTGATTGGACTCCTCAGTCTTTCTCTATTTGCCTGTGTATTCGAACGCACTCCGATCATCCTGAAACTGTGGCGCCGCAAGCCCAGTCCGGACCTGTCCTGGCGCAGTGAAGTCAAGACCGCCATTATCAAGGAGACCCGCGCAGAGCCGCGAGCCGTGCGCGAAGCATTTGGATCCTACTTCTCCTGGAAGATCAAGAGTGATGATGTGTGGGTCGGTGAGCGCGGCAGGCTGGGGATGTGGGGACCGCTGCTCACGCATTATGGGTTCCTGTTTCTTGCGCTCGGCGCGCTGCTCACCTCTTTCGGAACTTTCGCCACCCGCTCCGGCGGATTTGCCGGTGAAACCGTGAGCGTGGATGGCATGCCGTTTGAAGTTCGCGTCGACAGTTTTCGCGTGCAATACTACCCGCTTCAGGTCGGTCAAGTTGTTCTTGGGGAAGGTGAATGGGTCGGAAAAATCATTAGCCAGAATGCCGACGGCTCATGGATGGTAGAACGCTGGATCACCCACGACGAAAAACAAACCGTGTCGCTGTTAGATTACGATATGACCAACCACTGGGACAATGATCGCGACCGCGGAAACATCAAACGGTTTGTGAGCTTTGTCACCGTGTTTGAAGATGGAAAAGAAGTTGATCAAGCTGAAATCGCCGTGAACGATCCCCTTCGACGCCATGGTTACCGTCTCTATCAGAGTTCCTATGATCCCGAGCATCCACGAATCAGTGCGTTTGCCGATTCGGTCAGTATTGCGGTGGAAGATACCAGCGGTCAGTTGATTCAGACACTAAAGATTGCGATTGGACAATCCGCGGTGGTCCCCGGAGATACCCTAACGGTCACTGCTGGAAAAGTACTTCCGAACTTTAAGATGGATGACCAGTTCAAACCGTACTCAGCCAGTGCGGACTTTGCAAATCCGGCCGTCGAATTGACCTTCGCAGGACCGAATGGTTACGAAAAAAACAACTGGTCGTTTCTGAATTTTGGCGGTCATGGCAGGGCAATGGGCAAGCATCAATACCGCATCACGGAGCTTCATGGCGAGCGGGCCTCGCTGGAATATGCGACGATTTTTGAGATCAAGAAAACGAGCGGAGGGGAAGTCCTGTGGCTCGGATTCCTGGTCGCCACTGTAGGCATCATACTTTGTTTCTATGTAACACACCGCGTGATCTATGTGGAGTGGAAGACGGCAGGCAAGGACTCCATTACACTCATAGGACTCACGCGCAAGACGGCACACCTTTACGAAATCGAATTGGATCGAATTTTGGGGAGAGTCGCGCATTCCGCCGAAGCTCCCGCACTTGTTTCTGAAAAAGCGGTTGCCTGAACTGCAACTGTTTAATCCACGAAAGGGAGATTTTCACAATGTCTGCAAAACAAACTTACACATTCGCGCTGATTGCCACAGCGTTTGTTATTCTGGTTCTTGCCGCCGTTGTACTGGCAGCGGATCCGGCTCCGGCTGCGGCCGATGCGGCGAAGAAACCGACTTTTGTCGGCAGCAAAGCCTGCAAGACCTGTCACCAGGGCGAAAAGAACGGCAAGATTTTTGAGAGTTGGATGGAATCCAAGCATGCCAAGGCCATGTCTGTGCTGGACTCGACCAAAGGCGAAACCACTGATGCGAAGTGCCTGAAATGTCACACCACAGGATACGGCGCAGGGGGCTATGGCGAGAAGGGCATGGAGGCAATCGATCTGGCCGGAGTTGGCTGCGAGTCATGCCACGGTCCGGGCAGCGAATATAAGTCGATGAAGGTCATGAAGGACCACGAGGCGTCGCTTGCCGCGGGAATGATTGTCCCAACCGAAGCGACCTGCAAGAAGTGCCACAATGAAGAGTCGCCGACTTTCAAAGGTTTCAACTTCAAGGAAGCCTATGAGAAGATCGCCCATCACGTGCCGGTGAAACCTGACTCTGCGGCTCCGGCCGAAGGGACAAAGTAGTTCTAGAGACAGCGCTTCTGCGCGAGAGCAGCGAGCTCGCGCACAGAAGTTGACCATATGCAGGATTGAAACAACTGCTTCAGGGGCCGCAACATGGCACTCTGAGGAAACAGAAATGAAATTCAATCGAAGAGACTTCCTGAAGCTGGCCGGAGTCGCGACGGCGACTGCGGCCACCGCTTCACTGCCGAAGACCGCGGTTGCTAACGAATCCTTCGAAGGCAACCCCGATCGCTTCGGTGTACTCGTGGATACAACGCTATGCATTGGACAGAACTGCAGACGATGCGAAATTGCCTGTGCCCATGAAAATCAACTTCCGGAGATCGAAAAACCACCGGAAGATCCGACGGTGTTTGACCACCGCCGGCGGACGAGTCCGACGCAGTTCACCGTTATCAACCGGTTTGAAGGGCGCGAGCCGAATCAACCCATCTATGTCAAAAAGCAGTGCATGCACTGCGATGAGCCGGCGTGTGCGTCGGCTTGTCTTGTTAAGGCATTCAGCAAGACACCAGAAGGAGCGGTGGTCTACGACGCCAGCGTATGTATTGGCTGCCGCTACTGTATGGTCGCGTGTCCGTTCGACATTCCAACCTATGAGTATGACCGCGCGCTGGACCCACGTGTGCGAAAGTGCACGATGTGTTTCGGCACACGGTTGAAAAACGGTCAACCGCCCGCTTGCATGGCGGCCTGCCCGCGGGAAGTGATGACTTTTGGCAAGCGGGAAGATTTGCTTCGACTTGCTCATCAAAAGATTGGCCGCGAACCGGATCGCTATGTGGATCACGTCTACGGCGAGCATGAAGTCGGGGGCACAAGCTGGATGTATCTCTCGGCTGTGCCGTTCGACAAGATTGGATTCCGGACCGACTTAGGAACGCAGCGCTATCCGGAGTTAACCAGAAACTATCTCTCAGCGGCCCCTCTGATACTCGCACTCTGGCCGGGCTTTTTCCTGATGGTCAATCTGTTCTCCAGAAAACAGGCAGAGACAAATAAGATGGCCGAAGCATCAGTCTCAGAACCTGCGACTGGGGAAACCACCTCGAAGGAGGAGCGGCGATGAGCAGTATTTCGCTGTCAACTCCCCAGGATGTAAGCGGCAAATCATTCTTTCGCGAGAAGATATTGCTCGGGATGGCGCCGCGCGAATATGTTCGCAGTCTTGTGACCCCGGGTCACCTCGTTGCACTGGCGATACTGTCGGTGGGTCTTCCTGTCACGTTTATCCGATTTACCCAGGGACTTGGTGCAGTTTCAAACCTCACCGACACAAATCCCTGGGGGATCTGGATCGGAATCGACGTGCTCTGCGGAGTCGCGCTGGCTGCAGGCGGCTTCATCATGGGCACGACGGTTCACCTGTTCGGCATGAGAGAGTACAAGGTGCTCGTGCGTCCGGCGATTCTTACCGGATTTCTGGGCTATGCATTGGTCGTGCTGGGACTGGGATTTGATCTTGGACGACCCTGGCGATTGCCCTATCCGATGGTATGGTCGTTTGGTACAAGCTCTGTGATGTTTGAAGTAGGCTGGTGCGTCGCGCTGTATTTGGCTTGCCAGCTGGTGGAGATGTTTCCGCCGATTTTTGAATGGCTGGGTTTCAAGCGGTTGAGGTCCTGGGCCATGAAACTCATGCTGGGAGCTACTGTGATGGCCGTCGTGCTGTCCACGCTGCACCAGTCCTCACTCGGCGCACTCTTTCTCATTGCACCCAGTAAGCTGCACCCGCTCTGGTACAGCATGTACCTGCCGGTGTACTTTCTTATATCCGCAGTGGGCGGTGGCATTGGCATGATCATTTTTGAGTCCTCGGTGTCGCATCGCTACTTCCGTGCTCAAATTGGTCACCACGATCCGCATCAGCTTGAACGGCTGATTATCGGGCTTTCGAAGGGCGGTGCGACGGTTGGTTTCCTCTACTTCTGGTTAAAGATCATCGGCCTTGCGCACGAGCATCAATGGTCGTATCTCAGTACAGGATTTGGAGCGTGGTGGCTCGTGGAGACCGTAGGATTTATTCTGGTGCCCACGTTCATTTACTTTTTTGCAGTGCGAAATGAAAGTGCCTTATTGGCACGAATTGGCGCGGTGTGGACTGTGCTCGGACTGATTTTGAATCGGCTGAACGTGTCGGTGATTGCGCTGAACTATAATGCACCTGAGCGGTATGTGCCGCATTGGATGGAGATTACTGCCACCGTGACGATTATTACAGTGGGTGTGCTGATCTTCAAGTGGATGGTGAACCGAATGCCCATCCTGCTGCAGCATCCTGAATATGCCGGAGAGGAGCACTAAACATGCACAATTTCTGGGAGTTCACGGTCGTTACTCAGGCCGGAGAGTATCTGGTCGGCATTATCGGGTTGCTTCTCTTCGTCCCATTTTGGAAGGGCTTGAATCGCCCGAAGAGGCGCATATGAACAGGCATTACCGGATGCTTCACACACTGGCTCTACTGATGGTCGTGTTGTGTACCGAGTTTGTGCTGGCCTATCCGAATGCCAGCTCGGACAGGCCTGTTAAGGCCAATGGCTGCGGTGAATGCCATACCTGCACTTCACCGACCATCGCTGATCCATGTTTACGTCAATGTCCGCGTCCGCGTGCAACGAAGGCAGAAGTTGCCATGGGACCCGAGGAAGTCGTAATCAACGAGATTGAGTACGAGTACGAGGGTGTGGTCTTCAATCACAAACGGCACGCGGAAATGACCGCCGTCGACAAAGGCTGCCAGAGTTGCCATCACTTTCAGGAGGCAGGCGGAATCTCGTCATGCAAATCCTGTCATGACAGAGGCTCAATGGAAGAGCATCTGGAACAGCCGGGTCTAAAAGGTGCCTATCATCGTCAATGTCTTGGCTGCCATCAGGAATGGAGCCATGACACGCAGTGCAACCTTTGTCACGAAAAGAAACTGGAACCGGGACCGCCGGTTGCCGGACATTACCCGCCCCGGCAATACAAGCCGTTTGGCGAGTTAAATGAGCCGGTGAAGAAAGTCTGGCAGTCAACCTACGGCGGCGGAACAGTGGTCACGCTGTTTCACCAGAATCACACCGAGAAATACGGTGTGGACTGTTCGTCTTGCCACCACGCCGAAGGATGCGGTGCCTGTCACGGAAAAAAAGAGACCACCACATCAGTTCGGCACAGCGAAGAGGCACTCCACGCTATTTGTAATGCCTGCCACGCAGAAATGAGTTGTGATCAGTGCCATCTCAAAGCGGAAGCGCAGGAGTTTTCGCATGACCGTACCGGCTGGCCGCTCAGCAAATTTCACCGCTCGCTCAGCTGCAAGTCATGCCATGGCAAGCCGACGCACTTCACGAAACCCAATTCCGAGTGCAATACCTGTCACGGGAAATGGAATGAAACAAACTTTGTTCACACCCGGGCCGGATTTGCCCTCAGTGAAAACCATGCTGAGCTTGCTTGTAACGAGTGCCATTTGAACCGCGATTTTGGCGCGGTCCCGGCCTGCGCAAATTGTCACGAAGCCGACGTGGCCTTTCCCGCATCGATGCCGGGAGATTATGTAAGGTAGTTCATGCGCCTCGTATTCTCCATACTCTTGGCGGTTGTCTGCCTTCCTGCATGGATTCTTGCGGCGGATAACACCGCATGCCTTGAATGCCACAGTGATCCCTCGCTCACTCGCACTCTGTCCAGTGGTGCCGTGCAGTCACTCATGGTCACAGACAGTTTGCTCTCGCATTCAAAGCATGCAGGGATGGCATGTGTGCAATGCCATGCGGATCTTAAGGACTTCGATGACTTCCCTCATGCCGAGAATCTAAAACCGGTGTCCTGTGCGTCCTGCCATGTAGGTGCCGCACAAAAAGTGGCGATGGGCGGGCACGAAGGAAAACTGAAATGTGCAGAATGCCACGGGTCTCACGAGATATTGACCACGCAGGGCTTGAAATCCGACCTGGGCAAATCCCGCATCGATCGCTCATGCGCCGAGTGTCACAACCGGCTGCATGCGCCGCTGGCCGGACGGTCCATGAAGTACGCCAGCTACGACGTTGGCATTCACGGAAAACTCCAGAAATCCGCAACGGGCAATCTGCCCAATTGTACGACTTGCCACAGTGCTCATGACATTGCCAGTGAGCACAAACTCCCGGACAGGCTGGAGCAGGCGTGTCTGAATTGCCATGACAATGTGGCGCAAGAATTCAAACAATCGGTTCACGCGGATATTCGGGAAGGCCGCGCCAATTCGCACTGCTTTGAGTGTCACGGCGAGCATCGCAGCCGAGCTCCTTCGGATACAACGCTGCGGGTGATGAATGAGTCGCCTGCCGAGGCGACCTGCGGCTCCTGTCATGCGGAGTCTGTTCAGCGCTACAATCAGAGCCTGCATGCATTCGCGTTGGAGAGCGGATCGCCCCGCGCGCCCAGGTGTGAGACGTGTCACGGCTCACACAGCATTCGCCGCGTCAGTGATCCGCTGTCGCCCATGCACCGCTCGAAACAAGTTGAGACATGCGCGAAGTGCCACAGCCAGATAGGAAGCAGCCTTGATCCCGATGTTCGTCTGCCCCGGTCATTCGAGAATTATCTGGAGAGCACGCACGGCAAGCTATTACAGCAGGGCAACACGGAAGTTCCGGTCTGTATTGACTGCCACGGTGGCCACCAGATCAAAGGAAGCAATAATCCGTCGTCAACGATTGCGCATGTCAATATTGACAAGACTTGCGGAAAATGCCACGCCGAAGAACAGGCGCTCTATCGCCAATCCATACACTACCGTGCGCTGCAGAGCGGAATCGCTGACAGCCCGACGTGTACAGGTTGTCATGGTGAGCACTTACTGATTTCGCCCAAGGATCCGCTCAGCAAGGTCAGCCATAATCGTGTCGCCGCTGAGACTTGCGGAAAGTGCCACGAGAATCCCGACATAATCCGCAAGTACGGACTCGCACCCGATGTCGTGCGAACGTACTCGGACAGCTATCATGGTTTGGCCAATCGAAGACAGGGAGTCGAAACACCGTCCTGCGCCGACTGCCATGGAGCCCATGCGGTACGCACGGCGCGTGACTCTCTCTCCACGATTCATCTCAGCAATGTCGTACACACCTGTTCGAAGTGCCACCCGCAGGCTGACTCAAAATTCGCCGCGTCTTACACTCACAAGGCGCTGCAACCACGTGAGGGTGGTGCCAACTGGTGGATCGTCCGCATATACTGGGTGCTGATTACCGTCATTATAGGCGGCATGGTCGCCCACAATCTGATTATCCTTCATTTCCACATGATGGAGGCGAGATCCAAGCAGACTCAAGGCGCAAAGGTTATGCGATTCGATCGCCATCAGCTGATCCAGCATATGGCGCTCAGCGTTTCATTCATCTTGCTTGCCTTGACGGGATTTGCGCTGAAGTATCCCGACTCCTGGTGGGTACAGATGGTCTCAACTATCGGACTGAATGAGCCCGTGAGGAGAATCTTGCACCGGGCGATGGCGGTGGTTCTGATCGGCTGCGGAGTCTACCACGTTGTTTACCTCTTCATGATGCGAAGAGGCCGAGAAGAACTCAAGGCTCTGTTACCTGCCAAATCTGATGCATCGGATTTGCTGACAACCATGCGTTTTTATCTGGGATTGCAGAAGAAAACGCCGGAGTACGACCGTTACGACTATTCGCAAAAAGCCGAATACTGGGCACTGATTTGGGGAACGCTGCTGATGATTGCTACAGGTTTTGTGCTCTGGTTTCCGGCTGAACTCTCGCCGATACTTCCCGGCTGGGCAATTCCCATCAGTCAGACAATTCACCTTTACGAGGCCTGGCTGGCCACGCTCGCAATTGTGGTCTGGCACTTCTTCTTTGTCATCTTCCATCCGGAGGAGTATCCGATGAGCTGGACTTGGCTCACTGGAAAGATGTCCTTGCACCATGTGAAGAACCGGCACGGTCGATGGTACCGCCAGATTGCGAAAGAACAGTCAGGTGTTGAAACTCCGGCAATTCAAACTGCGGTCGCCGATTCGACGGCGAATGACGAATCTGCGAAATGAACCGGCTATGAACATGAGTCGCTTACTCCTCATCCTGCTGCTGACTGCCTTCGGTTCCTTGCGAACTTTTGCGCAGGACAATGCGACGTGCACAGATTGCCACAGTGATCCGACACTCACGACGGAGCACTTGTCGGGAATTGTGTCTTTGACGGTCACAGACGACAGCCTGAAGGGGACGCCGCACGAGAGCTTTAAGTGCATCGACTGCCACGCCGACTTGAAAGGAGTGGAAGATTTCCCGCATGTAACGCCCAAACCGGTAAACTGCGGAACCTGCCATGAAAGCTCGATGAAGCGGTACATGGAGGGATTCTTCAAAAAGCTCAATGACATGGGCTTTCGCGGAATCCCTCACTGCAGCGACTGCCACGGCCAACACCAGATCGCAAAAAAAGCGGATACGCGCCGTGTTTGCGGAATCTGTCACCAGGCAGAATTAAAGGCGCTCACCGTAAGCGTGCATGGACAACGCAGCGAGAAGGGCGCACCGCTGGTATGCACATCCTGCCATGAGCCGCATTTCAAGTCGCGCCGCGATGAGATGACGTCGACTCAGTGGCAGATGTCATTGGTTAAGGGCTGTACCAACTGCCACAAGCACGAGCCCAAGGACTATCTGGATAGCAAACACCACCAGGCCATTGCCGCCGGTGATACAACTGCGCCAAATTGCATTACGTGCCACGGTGACCACAATATTCTGCCGCATGCCAATCCGGCCGCACCCACGTCCACAGAAAGACTTGACAGGCTTTGCTCAACGTGCCACAGCGGCTACGAAGCAACGCTGCACAAGAAGGACGGAGCGGAACCGCGCTTGATGACCTGCGTCGCTTGTCACACCGGACATGAGACGCAGATGAACAAAATCGGTGACGTTGTTGTCCGGGAGGGATTGCCGGAAACATGCAATCAGTGCCACGGTGAGGATCGTCACGAAAAAGAGATGCTCGCCCATGGCAAGATCATGGTGATGGACAAGGACAAAGGCGGAATCGCGAACTGCACGCAGTGCCATGTCTATCACTGGAAGAAATCCGGAACCGGTCACGAGGCATCGCTGAAACAGCAATGCCAGAATTGTCACGTAAAGGAGACGCAGGAATACAAGCGATCCGTACACGCGCAGGCACGGGAAAAAGGCCACCTTGAAGCTCCAACCTGCGTGACATGCCACGGTGAGCAGGATATCAAGAAGGTCGCTGAGGGCATGCGCCCGCGAGACATCATTGATCTTTGCAGCAAATGTCACGGAAACCGGGAGATGGCGCTGAAATTCCAACTCAGTCCGGATGTCGTGAAATCCTATCAGAAAACCTATCACGGTCAGGTTTACAGCCTGGGTTACCAGGGAGAAGAGTTCGCGACTTGCGTGAACTGTCATGGCAACCACGATATTCTGCGGCAGGACGATCCGGAGTCCCGGGTGAGCCGGGAGAAGATTGTGCAAACGTGTGCCCGCTGCCACAAAGAGGCAAACGAAAAGTTCGTAAGCTTCCTCTCACACTATGATCCGCACGGAGGTGAGTCCGGTGCGATGTCGCCGGAGCGCAATGTGTCCCGCGTCGAGAAGTTCATGAATACGCTGCTGTTTGTGGTGTTCGGATTCTTTGGACTGCACACCATCCTCTGGTTCGTCCGCGAGGTCATCGAGCGTAAACGGCATCCGGAGCGCGTGGAATCGCTTCCCACTCGCTGGGTCCAGAGATTCAGTCCGTGGCAGCGCTTCCTGCATATCATGATGATGTCCAGCTTCCTGTTGCTCGCCTCCACCGGATTGCCACTCAAATTCTCGCATTCGGAAATAGCGTATTGGATTGCCACCAATCTGGCCAATCTGCGTGTGATGGCCATCGCCCACCGTGTCGGTGCGGTTATGACCTTCACCTATTTCACCCTGCACATCGGTAGTCTGCTTTACTGGCATTTTATCAAGAAAGAGCGCGGAATCTTCTGGGGTCCCAATTCACTGATGCCAAGTCTGAAAGATGCGAAGGACCTGTGGGGACATTTCAAGTGGTTCTTCGGACTGGGTGAACAGCCGAGATTTGGCCGATGGACATACTGGGAGAAGTTTGACTATCTGGCGGTGTTCTGGGGCGTGGCGATGATTGGTTCCAGTGGTCTTGTGCTTTGGTTTCCGGAATTCTTCACACAGCTCTTACCGGGATGGTCGATCAATCTTGCACACATTGTGCACAGTGAAGAGGCCCTGCTGGCAGTTGGATTTATTTTCACGGTGCACTTCTTCAACAGCCACCTGCGGCCGGGGAAATTCCCGCTCGATCCGGTAATGTTCACCGGCCGTGTGTCCACTCACGATCTGGTAAATGAGCGTCCGGAAGAAGTTGCTCTGATGGAACTGCAGGGCGGAATTGAGGCGGCAATCGTTCCCGATATGCCCGTCTGGAGACGCAGAATTCTGCTGACCATCGCCTGGACCGGATTTGCAGTGGGCACGATATTGTTAGCGTTCATTGTGGCAAGCATGATCCTCAAAATCTGACAGAACAGCAGAATGACACTACTCAAAGAGTTTCTAAGCGCATGTTGGGAAGTCATCAAACTGCCATTCTGGATGGTGAAGGTCGGCTGGCAGAAGCTGATTGCCTTCGGGCCGCGAAGAATAACCTTTGTCCTGGCCGCCACATTGATTGTAACGATTGCCGCAATGACGTCTTTCGTCAAGGCGACATCGCAGCCGGGATTCTGCAAGTCGTGTCACGTGATGGAACCGTACTTTGACGCATGGGAAACGTCCACCCATTCTAATGTGACCTGCACCGAGTGCCATATCCCGCCAGGGCTGGAAGGAACGATTCACTCAAAGTTCATGGCGCTCTCGATGGTGGCCAACTATTTTACTGGCGTATACAAACGCTCGAAACCGTGGGCTGAAATTGAAGATGCATCCTGCTTGCGCGAAGGCTGTCATGATACGCGCCTTTTACAGAGCACGGTTGATTTCAAGGGCGTCACCTTTGATCACAAGCCGCATCTCGAACAGCCCAGACGCGGGCGCCAGCTGCGCTGTACATCGTGCCATGCGCAGATTGTCCAGGGCGAACATATCAGTGTTACCGAAACAACCTGCTTCATGTGCCACTTCAAACCGGATTCCACCGGTCAGTGGACCGACCTCGCACGGTGCACGCATTGCCACAATCCGCCCACTGGAGCAGTGGCCGCCGATACCAGTTTCGACCATACCAGTGTGCTTGCTCGCAAAGTGGACTGCACGAGTTGCCATGCGACCGAGGTTAGCGGTGATGGGTACGTATCCAAAGACCGTTGTAACACTTGCCACGCGAAG
>CAZVXJ010000032.1:0-16986 GCA_964631675.1 uncultured Alphaproteobacteria bacterium | reverse complement strand
GAAGCCGGTGTGTCGCCGGACAAGCTCTCGAAAATTGGAGATGCCTTGCCCGGTCTCGGAATTGTGGCCGCCGTGCTCGGCATTATCGTCACCATGGGCCACATTGACGGCGATCCCGCCGAAATCGGCCATCACGTTGCAGCGGCTCTGGTTGGAACGTTTCTCGGAGTGCTCGCTTCCTACGGTTTCATGCAGCCGCTGGCGCAAAACCTGGAAGAAAAAAATCGCAATAACGCGCGCGTGATGCATGTCATCAAAGCGGGCGTGTCGGCATTTGCAAAAGGGATGGCACCGTCGGTCTCTGTCGAGTTCGCCCGGCGCTCCATCTTCCATATCGATCGGCCGACGTTCGAAGAAGTCGAAGAGATGATGAGAAATAAGAAAGCAACAAAGTAGAAGTGGAGTTCCGTGCGGGTAACGCACGGTTTGTAATCGCAATTACTTCTCGGCTCGCTGTGCTAACCCGCCACGGCGAAAGAACAACACCGAATATTCGGTCTCAACGTTCATAATTCATCGTTCATCGTTCAATTTATGTCCAGTCGCGACGAACAGCCCATCATTCGAATTGTCAAGAAAGGTCACGGACACGGCCACCACGGTGGAGCGTGGAAGGTGGCCTTCGCCGATTTCATGACAGCGATGATGGCGCTCTTCATTGTGCTTTGGATCTTGACTCAATCCGAGGACACGAAGCGCGGCGTGGGCGGCTATTTCCGCGATCCCACGGGCAAAGCGCTGCTCGGCGCCGGGCCGAAGGAGTCAAGCTCGCAGATGTCGGTCGTCTCCGGAAAAACGGCAACGACGATGGTGCCGACCAATGCTCAGGCTATTCGGGCGCTGGAAGCCGAGGCCGACAAGCTTCGTGAAGTCATCGAGGAGTCGCCGGAGTTGCAGGAAATCAAAGATCAGATTTCAATCGAGGTAACCGCCGAAGGCGTGCGCGTTGAAATCAATGACAGCGGGAAGGAACCGCTGTTCGAGTCGGGCTCAAGCAGGCTTTCGTCGAAACTCAGCGCAGCTCTTCAAGTGCTTGCCCGTGAGTACCAGAAGCACCCGCAGCCAATCGTACTGGAGGGCCACACCGACAATCAGCAATATTCGCATCATAGTGCGATGACGAACTGGGAACTCTCCACGCAGCGCGCGAATGAGGCACGCAATGTGATGGAGCAGAGCGGATTATCTGCTGACAAGATATTCATGATTCGCGGCTATGCGGATCGCAGACCGCGCTTCACCGACCAATCTGATCCGCGCAATCGCCGAATCAGCATGCTGCTCTTGAGTGAAGAAGGACTGCGGATTGCCGCCGGACAATCGCCCCAGCCCATGGCCTCGGCCAACACTGCGATTCCCGCCAGCAACATCGGTGCAGTCAGCGTTCCACCGGATCCCGTGCGCATTCCCATCGGTTCCACTCACGCGGAGTCAGGGCAATGAGCGGCTTGCGTGTGCTTCACCTGACGCGCCACAAGAGCGCGGTTCCGGAAACGCTTCACAGCGCGGCAGCAGCGGTTCAGATGCTGCCCATGGGACTCTCCCCCGACCGGGCCACTCAGGAGTTTGCACCACAAGTAATCACAATCTGTGCGCCGTTTGATACGGATGCCCGCGCGGCGATCGAAGCCGTTCAGGAGTTGGGATTGCCAGCAGTGGGCATCGGTTCTGGAAGCGCTCCTTTCCTGACAACAACGGTCAGCAGTGGTATCGGAGCGGCCGATCTCGCCGCGGTGATGGAACTTTCCACTGCCTTGCAGGCGTGCAGATTCCCACTCGGTGCCGCATCGCGGGAAGAAGCAGACTTGGCAAGGTACAGTGAACAGGTCATCCAAATGCTCGAGCAGATTCAGGCCATGCGCATTCCCGGCTATCAGGAGCGCGCACAGTCCATCTTTGATACTTGTCTCTGGATTGGAAATCATCTGTGCCTGATTCCCTCCGATCTCAAGGATTTACTCTGGGCGGCGAGACTGCGCGAGATCGGTAAGATCGCATTGCCCGATCGAATTCTCAACACCGCACGACCGCTCCGGACTGACGAAGAGCAGAGAATTCACGATTCCTATCCGGGGCCGGGAGTAAAGGCACTTAGGAGTCTTGCCCAATTTCGCGGCGCAGCAAATCTGATTCAGTATCACCTCGAGAATTTTGACGGCAGCGGGCCAGATCATCTGACGGCACAACAGATTCCGCTCGGCTCACGTATTCTGCGGGTCGCGGCGGCGTTTTACATGATCATGCATGACAGCCATGGCCAGGCAAGAACTTCAGAAGTCATGGAGATGCTTGATCATGGCAGAGGCTCGCTCTATGACCCGCTGCTCGTAAAACTCGTCGGGAACTACCATGCGCTGGCCTTGTCACCGGATGTGGACCGCCATTCCCGGCAAGTACGCATTGCGGAACTTGTTCCCGGTATGGTGCTTGCCGAAGATGTGTGGAGTCGCACGGGAATGAAAATTATCGCAAAAGGCACACGACTCAGTCCACATACTCTCCGCATACTCCTGCAATATCCGCTCGATCCTTCCATGGAGTCCGTCGAAGTCGCGCAGTAAACGGTGTGAATTGTTTTTGCATTCGTCGACGGTGAATCGGCGTTTTTTTTGTCCTTCTGTCAGATGCTTGTCACTGGACAGCCGCACAGTATCCTGCTAATATCCCCAACAAAGCTTGAAGAGTCTTAATTTGTCACGATAAGAATACATTCGTGCACTCCGACTATGCTCGTATCTATTTGACAATTCGGTGGCTTAGCCTTGTGAAAAATGACACACCTACCCCCGATTTGACTTATGTTTTTTTTTGCTTAATTTAGCTGCACCTCGTCATGAACGGGGATTTCCAAACGCGTTAAACTAAGTTAGGAGGTGCGAGACGAAAGCCATTGCATCGTATTCTTTCTCTTTGTTCTTTATGGCAGCAATAGCCTGTGCACAATCGGATTCGCCGGATTGCGACAAGTGTTGGCAAGTGGTTGATCAAACATGCAGCGCAATTACAAGTTGCAACACTGAGGGTGGTTGGGAGTCACTCGAGTTTACAGCAACCTGTGACGGCGCATATACATTCGAGTGTGCGGTAGGTTCGTGCAGCGGCGGTGGCGGATGCTTGGACTGCAGTGCATGTGCTGAACTGAAGAAGAATGGAAATCCACCATCAGTGGTTGCAACCTGTCAGGCCGTGATTGATGTTGCCGGATCTTGTGAATCTTCGTGCACACCGCACGGCCAAACCGTCTACCTGGTGGCCAATCAAACCTATTCGATACGCGTGCTTCTTGGCCGATGCCCATTGGGTTCGTGCGCAAACTGCCAGTGTGACGCAATGGCTCGCGTGAAGAAAGCTGGAGCAACCTGCGCCGGATGGTAGAGTTTGAAGGCGCCAAGTCTCTTACTGCTGGCTGTTTTTTTGCTCGCGAAACAGGCGAACGGCACTGTCTTTCGAGTGCCGACCGAGTTTGCAACAATTCAGGCTGCCGTTAATGTGACGGAGTGGAGCGATACAGTCTTGGTAGATACCGGCATTTATGCGGAGGCGGTTATTGCGCCTCCGCATTTCTTTTTCTTGGTCGGCAACGTCTCACCTGACACGGGATACTACTCGCGACCAGTCATTGCCCCACCAGCTGTGACCGGTGCCGATACGTCCGCATGCTTGAGGATGTTCTCTCGCAGCAGTATCCTTGTTGAGGATTTCGCATTTGTGAGCGGCACCTGGATGTATCCGCGAAATCAGGGTGGATTGTATCCGAGCGGAGTTGCCTATGAAACTGAAGAGCCCATTACTTTCAGGCGATGTGTTTTTGACTCGGTTTCCGGAGGCGTGGACTTTACGAATCCAGATGTCCACTCGCAGGTCACGATCGAGCATTGTGTATTCAGGAATGTTCGAGGGCGATCTGCCTACAGTCGTGGCTCACTTCGAGCTGTTGACTGTGTTGTTAGCGGTGATGTGGTGTCAGGCTTCGCCGCTCTGGACACAACGGAGATTCTGCGTTGCACTTTCAGCGGTATCGTGGAGGGCGGCTGGATCGGACTCTTTCGTGGAGGCCCGAAGCTCATTTCCGATTGCAGCTTCGGACCGGGGATTGTGAGAGGCACGATTATTCAGACGTATACGTTTGACTCAACTACGATCTCGAACAATCAGATTGCCGGACTCGGGTTTGTGGGCGCAAGTCTTGACTTCATGGTTCGCGAACTCTCCACACTGCAAGTTTCGCGCAACGACTTCTCGGGCTGTTTCGTCGCGGGAGAACAGCATGGCAACGTAAGCATAACGGAGCCATATGATCACGATGCGATTGAATCTCTTGTAGTGATATGCGATAACCATTTTCGGGAGTATCAAGGCTCGACAACGAGCGCGGTTGCGAAATGCCTAAGGACGGCTATTCGGTTTGCTCAGGTCGACATGTCAGGAAATCGCTTTACCGCCATGCTGCCGCTGCCCGCTCCCGCTATAACCATAGACACGAGCGGAAGTCTAAACGGGCTACGTGAGAATCTCTTTATATCAAATGGCTTTGGTGTCCATAACCGTTCATTGGACACGACTGACGCTCGCTTCAACTACTGGGGCGACTCCACCGGTCCTTATCATCAGTTCGAGAATCCGGATGGTCAAGGAGACGAAGTGCGCGGCAATGTCCTCTTCGATCCGTGGTATCCCGATACCAGTTTTCTGGATACTCCCATTCGTACCATTCCCAGCGCGTCACGACACGCGCTACAAGTATTTCCCAATCCGTTTAATCAATCCGCCACGCTCAAGTTTGAGATTCCCGATGCGGGAATTTTCCGGATAGAGCTCTTCGATCTTCTTGGTAGACGAGTCAAAGAATTGTATGTCGGCCAAGTGCTCTACGAGAAAACCATTCACGTAAACGGAGACGATCTGGCTTCGGGCATCTACTACGCGAGGGCGTGGCAGACTACGCACAACCGCCCCGTGGCCACAGTGAAAATTGCGCTCGTGAAATAATGTGATCTATCGGCAAGCTGCCGGCAGTTGAATTTCACCTCGAAAGCTCGTATTTTGAGTCCTCCGTGTCCATGGCCGGGGGACTTTTAGTTGCCGAATAGGCCCTTCACTCAGACGTAACCGTTTACATTTCTCATATTTTCAACTTGAAACACCTTATTATTGGATTCTGTGCGGCAGGTGCGAATGCCGCTGAAGCACTCCGAAAAGCTGACCCCGACGCCGAAGTAACCGTACTCAACGGTGACTCCCGGTTCTTCTACCTTCGGCTTGACCTTGAGGGCGTTTTCGAAGGCAAGCCGTTGGAGCGCATACAGCCCAGACCGCCCGAGTTTTGGGCGGCGAAGAACATCCGCGTGGAGAACGACCGCGCGGTCAGGGTCGATCCTGTGCGAAAGGAAGTGCACACACAGACCGGCCGCGTGTTCCCCTACGATAAACTGCTGATTGCGACCGGCGCCAATCCGCGCCGTTTGAACATTCCGGGTGAAGATCTGCCCGGAGTCTTCACCTACCATTCGCTCGAAGATGCTCAGCGAATCTTCGCGCAGCAGCCTCACGTCAGACACGCGACCATCATTGGCGGCGGAATTCTCGGGTTGGAATTCGCCCGCGTTGCACATGAGACATTTCATTGGGAATTGACCCTGCTGATTCGCGGCGGTTTTGCCGGCTCAGGTATGGTGGATGAGGCGGGCGGAATGTACGTGCTTCGCGCGCTCCAAGCCGCAGGCGTAGACGTGCGCTTGCATGAAGAGGCCGCGAAAATCGAGCAGGACAATGGTAAGTTGTCACGGGTGGTGACAAAGTCAGGCCACATTATCAACACGGACTTTGTGGCCCGCTGTGTTGGTATCGAAGCTGCTGCAGATTTCCTGAAGGAGACGGGCGCGCTCACCGGCGGCAAACTAATTGTGAATGAAATGCTGGAAACTCCGGTGCGAGATATTTTCGCAGCGGGCGATGTCACAATTGTTCAGCTTCCCGACGGCCGCCGGGTGCACTGCAACACATGGAATGTCGCCATGGATCAGGCGCGCGCGGCCGCCGCTAACATGCTGGGCAAACAAACCGCCTGGAAGGAAGATGTCCTCTACAATCTTGATGCGCTTTTCACCCTGCCGTTGGCTGTGATCGGTCAGTGGGAATTCCGCCATCAACCCGGATACGTGATTCACGATCTCAGTACAGAACAGGCTCATCGCCAGGTGGTGACACGGGACGGAATTCTGGTGGCCGCCGTCCTGCTCGGCGACCGTACCGGAGACCGCCGAATCCGAAAGCTGATTGCGCAGAATGCAAGGGTTTTGGACAAATTGGCGCGCATTTTTGATCCGGAGGCTAAGCCAGAAGAGTTTGTGAACCCGTGAATCACCGCGTCCTTACCTTGCGCTTTAGCAAGTAATTCAGTACATTAAAGCAATTGGTTCTGATTCACTCTAATCACATAGGTTTTGCCATAGGAGGCCGAACAATGTCTGTGCGTAAATGGTTAATGCTGCTTCTGGCTGCAATGATGGCCGCGTTCCTTTTCACCGGTTGTGCAGAAGACGATGATGATGACACGCCGCCCGCTCCAACCTCACCGCCCGTGAGTGGATTTGACAATGAGCTGGCGGTGGATTGGATGACGATGGCATACGACCGCATCAAGGCCAATGGCACACCGCCGACCAAGGCATCGCGTATCTATGCTTACGCGGCGCTCGCTATGTACGAAGCAGCTGCCCCCGGCATGAGTACCACTCACAACAGCCTGGCAGGACAGTTGAATGACTTCACCGGGGTACCCCAGCCAACCAGCGGAGAGATCTATGACTGGCCCTGCGTCATCAACGGAGCTGTCGCACACGTGCTTGAAGGACTGATCACCGATTCCACAAGCGTTGCTCAAATTGAAGCCTTGCATGACGAGTGGGTAGAAACGCGCCTAGCGGCAGTCGGAGCGGAGATCTACACCCGGTCACACACTCTCGCACACGAGATTGCTGAGGCGATTCTGGACTACGCAGGCACGGACGGCTATTCAGCTTCACAACCGCCGACCTGCACGTACACATTATCCGGTGCGCCGGGGGCATGGACATACACCCCGAATCTCTCGGGAGTTTTCGCCACAACTCCGCCGCTCGATCCGTGCTGGGGTACGCTTCGCACCTTCGTGCTCAGCCGCACCGGCAGCGATCTGGAATGCCCTCCCGGAGCTGCTCCTGCTTTTTCCACAGATCCGGGTTCGCAACTGTATGCTGAAGCGATGGAAGTGTTCAATACCGTAAACGCCGCGAATCCTGAATGGCAGGCCATTGCACGTTGGTGGTCGGATGATCCGACTGCAACCGGAACTCCTGCAGGTCACTGGATTCGTCTTGCCGGACAACTTCTGACCGAGCAGACCCGCGCGCTTGATGTCGCCGTCGAATGCTATGCGAGACTCTGTCTCGGCCAGGCCGATGCCTTTATCTCCTGCTGGAAGACCAAGTATGAGTTGAACGGCATGCGTCCGGTGACCTACATTCGCTGGTATATTCAGACCGCTCCTGACACGACGTGGAACTCCTACCGCAACACGCCGCGCTTCCCGACTTGCACGTCAGGCCACTCGACGCAGTCTGGTGCAGCAGCCGAAGCGCTTTCAACAATCTTCGGAGAGAACTTCAGCTTCACGGATCACTCGAATGAATTCCTCGGTGACCTCCCGCGTTCCTTTGCCTCATTTGATGCCGCCGCCGATGAAGCGGCATTGTCAAGACTGTACGGCGGAATTCACTTCCGCTCCGACAATGAACTTGGCGCGGCCGCGGGACACTGTATCGGGAATGCCGTCAATCAGGTAGCATTCCGGAAATAATATATTCTGATACCTTCAGGTCACTGCCAGAAGCGGCGCCCGTTGGGCGCCGCTTCTTTTTTTGCTCTTATTGCCGCATATCACACGCAGTGTGCGCGGTGTGTGTGCTACTGAACGCAGCGTGCTCTTAGAAACAGGACATCACCCGCTTTTACCGCCACATCCGCCATGTCCTTGCGCATCAGCGTTTCACCATTCGGCCCGGAGAAAATCACGCGCAGTGTGTGAGTACCCGGAGGGAGTTGAAAGTCGGCAACAAAGATTTTGTCCGGCAGTGTTTCCCAAGATCGCGTGTCGGCGGATTCGCTGAGAGCACCCGCTGCATTCACCGCAAATTTAAAAAGCTTTCCCACAACCCGCTCGGCTGCGTCATCCTTTTTCTTGTCCTTGTTGTCCTTCGCCACCGCCTGGCCGGCTTCCTCAGCGGCTTCGGCGGCAGTGTACTTCAGGACACCACGAATGATCGCCCGCGTCACAATTCCCGGCATGCGATCTTTCAAATCCTGCCGCAATATCGCTCCGACCGGCTGGGTGTATTCCGCTTGAAATTCCCGGTTCCCGGCATCGCGAACGATCACATCTTCCACCCGCGTTGACAGGCGATTCCTGTCGTAGCGCGGCAATGCAACGGTAACAAGATAGTCCAGTTCCGCGCGATCGTAGTCATAATCGTAGCCGCGCTCGTAAACCTGCATTCCAAATCGGTCGCGTTCATCGTCATCGGCCCAGCGCGTGTTATCGTATTTCATGATCGGAAATGCAAAAGTCTCCTGCTCGATCGGCGGCGCCTGCCCGGCTTCGGCAATGATTATCACTCTGCCGTACCCGGGGTTCCAATCCTCAATGGCGTCCGGACACTTTCCTTTGAGCTCCGGCTCAAACTCGCCAACTCCGGCCAGCTCCGCCGCACCGTAGGTCACCGGACAAAGAAAATCCGGCTCAGGAAGTCCGTAGTAATCCTGATAGGCCGCGCGCGCGTGTTTGTAGGATATCCATGCGTCGTTGACCTGACCGGCGCTCTCATAAAGCGATCCCGAAAACCACTGCAGAAATCCATCGTCCTTGTACTCACGCTTGCTTTCACGCGAATTCAGCTCCAGGATCTGCGAGATCTTGCGGCCCTCAATTATCGCCCCGGCGCTGTCACCCTCAGCCATATAACTGAGGGCAAGATAATAATGAATCATCGCCGCATCGAACGGCGAACCGGAATAGGGCAGCGTGAGGTCATTTGAGGTCAGGGCGAGGGCGCCGCGCGAGACGCTCTTCGTCTTGCGATCCTCGTAGATTCGCTCCGCTTCATGAAACAGACGCTTGCTCTCGCCATACTTGTTCGCTTCAAATGCAAGCAAGCCAAGATTCAGCGCCACATCCAGCTGGTCCTTCTTATGGCCGAGTTTTCTGTTGTAAGCTTCGTATGCCTTCTCAAACCGTGACGCGGAGATTTCCTTTCGCACATCCTGCATTAGCATTTGACGCTTTGCGCCACAGCCGCCAAGCAGGAAGAGGCAGCAGATCAAGATGCCCCCTCCGAATCCCCTCGCTGTTCGCAAGGGAAAAAGTAGAGTAGGCTTCACGGTTTGAAATTCTTGCGCGCGATGTATTTCTTGATTTTTTTCTGGCCGAGCCACACTTTTTCATTCGATTGAATGTCGGTCAGCGTCAAATCAATTTGATAGAAGGCAATCTTCTCCTTCCCTTCCTGATCCACAATCTTGTTGATTTCGCCGATGAGCATGTAGTCCGCGCCGAGCTCCATGCCGAAATCCTTCACCGTTTCCAGCGACGCGTTTGCCTGCTGATCCATTCGCTCTTCGCGGACGCCCTCACGCTCCTCCTTCTTGGCGACCACGCGAACATTGCCGGAATTGACGAAAGCGCGCTCCATGTCGCCGACAAAAGTGCCCGTGGAAATATGCTCGTCAGTGATGTTGCGAATGGCTCCCACGATGACGGCTGGATTCTTACCCTTGTCGCGAACAAAGTTCAAAAGCCATGGCCGCTGCTCGCCATTCTGGCTGAGGGCATCGCTGATCATTTCTTCGGCGACGAGGCGCGAGTCCGTGTCATTCCAGTTGCCTGAGAGGTCAACGGTGGTTTCAGTGTCAATCCGCGAGACTTTTTTCGAACTCGAACAGCCGGCCAATGCAACAGCGGTCACGAGTGCGAATAAGCCGGCAATACGAAGGGAGAACATGTGCTAACTCCTTGATATGTGGAAGTTTGTGATGTTTCTTGTGCGTGTGTCAGGAATGTAATATACGGAAAGGCGGACAGTTCTTCAACTGCTCTAACATGCTTTAGACACCCGTGAGTAACACTCCGTTTAAGCTGAGCAGGAACTGTTAATTTTCTGCGGCATACCCCCGCATATTGTCCGATTGGAGCGGATTCTGTATATTGAACCGAATTGGATGAAGCTCGCCCTGCGTCATAACTATTCCCGGAGGAGGACACGTATGTCAATGACAAGGCACTCATTGGTTAGAGCGCTGATCTTAAACTTTGCAATGATCTCCTCGGTGATGGCATCGGTTGGCCCGACGAGGGAGGTTGCAGACGTTCAGATTCCGGCCAATTTTCATAGACTTTCCGGCCCTGCGGCCGTTGTCCCTATGCCATGCGAACTGCTCGAATCCAATGACGAGTCGGTTCGCATTCGTTTTTCCAGCCCGCCGATTACAATGCCTGACGTTTCTGTCGCCGGTGAAACCTACACGGCCGTAAGGATGGACGGCGAAGGCTCGACAATCGATCCGGGTGCGCCTGACCTCCCACGAGTCACGCGGCTGGTGATGATCGCTCCGCAAGGCAATGCAGATCTGCACATCGTTGCGCAATCGTACCACACAGAGTTTCTGCCTCGTCCGGTGGCTCCGGCTCAATCCCGCGAAGTGACTCTGATGCAGGTGAATGCCGAGGAAACACTTCCCCGTGAGGACCTCTACTCAGCCAATGCGTGGTATCCGGCCAGTCCCGTGGCCATATCGCAGCCTGTGGTGATGCGCGATGTAAGATTTGTGGTATTAGCCGTCTATCCCGTTCAGGTGAATCCCGTCACCGGAGAGATCCGCGTATTCGATCAGCTTGAAGTGGAAATTGTGAATACCGGCGGCATCGGCGAAAACGAGATTGCAATTGAACCGGCATCCATTACTCCGGGTTTCAAGCAGCTCTATCAGTCGTTCTTGAACTTCCGCGACAGTCCGCTGGATGCCTTGCCGGTGGTGCCGGGCAGACATCTCTACATCTGTCAGAACAATGCGACGGTGCTCACACAAGTGCAGCGGCTGGTGGACTGGCGCAGAAGAAAAGGCGAAGACGCCTACATTGCCACGACCACCATCACAGGCAGTACCGACATTCAAATTCGCTCGTACATTCAAACCGAATACAACAACTCAAATGGCCAGCTTGAGTTTGTGACGATGGTGGGCGACCCGGTGGCCACCGCTCCCTATCAACTCACGACAGGCAGCGGCATTGACCCGAACCGTCCTTACGATAACTATTTCGCCGCACTGACCGGAGGTCCCAATCCGGATCCGATGCAGGATGTTGCAGTCGGAAGGATTCCTTGTACCGGCTCGGCCAACCTGACGGCCATGGTCAGCAAGATCTTACTTTATGAGTCTACTCCGTGGATGTCGGACACGACATGGTACTCGCGTGCGGCCTGTTTTGCACACACCGTGATTCTGCCGTCCAATCCTTCGACGAAGGAGTTTACGCGGCAAATTATGTTGCAATACGGCTTGACGGGTGTGACTTCCGATACGATCGACAACTACACCGACATCGCTCTGATGAACACGCGAATCAATAGCGGCGTGACCGTGTTCAATCACCGCTTGTCGCACAATCAGCAGCTAAATTCCAACGATCTCGCGGGAATTGCCTGTGGCCGGCGAAATCCGTTTGTGTGCACGATTTCATGTGGCTATGGGTGGTTCACGGAAGTCGGAAGTTCGGTGGATGTGACAAAGCAGTGGGTGCGCATCGGCACTGCCGCCACGCCCAACGGAGCCATTGGCTGCGTGGGCATGGCGACAACCAACACGTGGCTCGCTGAGAATAACATTCTGGATGCCGGGATGATGTGGGGCCTTTTTGCGCTCGGAATCCGGCAGCAGGGTTTGGTCTTGATGTCCGGTGAGCTGCAGCTCTATCGTCAGTATGCGGGTTTCGGCGGACAGAATGAGAGCGATGTCTTCAGCTTTACCTATTGGGCCAACCTGATGGGCGACCCGGGAACACCAATTTGGCTGAGTGTTCCTCATGCGCCGGTCATCACCCGCGCGGATTCACTTTGCATCGGCGACAACCAGCTTGCCGTGCATGTGCAGCTCGGCGGGCAGCCTGCGGAAGGATGCCTGGTCGGACTACTAAAAGGTGCAGAGACGTTTGCACGCGGCTACACCGATGCGAACGGCAATGTCAATTTGCCGACGAGTCTCACCACTACGGGCTATGTTTACCTGACGGTAACGCGCAAAGACCTGTTGCCAAAGCTGGATTCCGTGCGAGTTGTGCAAGCGGGGCAACGCCTGGCACTTCACAGCGTCACATTGGATGACGACAATACTGGCGGTTCAATCGGTGATGGAAACCTCGTGTTGAATCCGGGAGAGACCGTTGACCTGAGCATTCAGCTTCGAAATTCCGGCAACGCTCAAACCGTTACGGGCATCAACACGACGCTCGTCAGCGCGGCACCGGGAATCAGCGTAACCAGCAGTACGAGCGCGTACAGCCCGATTGCTCCCGGAGCCAATCAGGCTCCCCTCAATCGCTTCCGTGTTCAAGTCGGAGCCGTGTTCGACGGCGAACCCGTACAATTGTATCTGACCACCACAAGCTCCGCAGGCACGCAGGTGGTGCGCGTGGATTTGACGCCGGTTGCCGGAAACGTCGCTTATGCTTCGTCGGCATTTCCGGACGGCAACAACCGGCTCGATCCGGGTGATGCAGGTAACTACAATGTTACTATTACCAATAGCGGTAATCGGACGCTGGTCGGTGCCAGCGGTATCCTGCGCAGTTTGGATGCGCGTGTTACAGTGAATGATTCAACCGGGAGTTTCGGTACTGTAAGCCCCGCCGCGAATGGCAACAACTCCGGCGACCCGTTCCAGATCGCGGCCAGTGGATTTTCCTTCGGCGGATTGGGCATTCCGATGCAACTTGTTATCACCGATGCGAACGGCGTGCGCGACAGTGTGAACTTCACACAAACCGTCGGACTTGCGGCCACTACGTCGCCGACTGGCCCGGATGCCTACGGCTACTATGCCTACGATAATCTGGAAACTCAGCCTGCCGGATCGGCTTCACTCTATGAGTGGATTGAGATCGATCCGAATCAAGGCGGGCCCGGGTTTGCGCTGAATCTCGCGGATGCGGAAGAAGACTCTGATCAAGTGGTTGTGCAAACGCTGCCGTTCGCGTTTCAATTTTACGGCGAGATTTTTCAGCAGATTACGATCTGCACCAACGGCTGGATTGCTTTTGGAGCCTACGGAATCGATGACTTCCGCAACTATCGCATCGGCTCACCGATTGGGCCGCCCTATCAGGTTGCCGCATACTGGGACGATCTCGTGACGCGCGGCTGGGATCCCGGCGGCGATGTTTATGTGTATACCGATCTCTTGAATGCGAAGTATATTATCCAGTGGGTGACTCGCACACTCGTCGAAGGGCAGGACGAAATCTTCCAAATTGTGCTGCTGGACCCCGAGGTCTATCCGAGTGCGTCCGGGGACGGCAAAATCCTCGTGCAGTACTCTGACATCACACCGATGCCCAATGATAATTTCAACGACAATCCCTGGGCGTCGGTCGGAATCCAAGATGGCAATCACATGATCGGGCTGGAATATTCCTGGATGAACACCTATCCGCCGACGGCTTCGCCGCTTGCAGACGGGCGCGCGATCATGTATACGACCGACCTGAGTGGCTCTCCGTTCAGCGAATTAACCGTCATTTCGCCCAACGGCGGCGAAGTGCTCTTCAGTGACAGCAGCACGGTGCTCACATGGTTTCCGGCAAGTGTGGCGGGCAATGTGAATATAGAAATTTCCCGCACCGGTATTTCCGGTCCATACACCACGATCATCGCAAACACTCCGAACGACGGACTCCAGAGCTGGAGTGTGACCGGACCGGGTACTGCCACTGCGCGCATTCGTATTGTCCCCGTCGGAAATCCCGCCGAAGCGGACACATCCAATGGTGATTTTACCATTGCGCAAATTGTTGCGCTGCTTTCCGAGGATTTTGAAGACGGCGCGCCGAATTGGTCGCACTCCGGTGCGGGCGGTCAGTGGGTGGACGACTGGCACATTTCCACCGAAACTCCGTACTCCGGATTGCAGTCCTACAAATGCGGTGACACAGGAGCCGGAACCTATCGCGCTTTCAATGATGCACGGCTCACCGCTCCGGTCATCAGCAATCTTCCGCCGAATGCGACTTTGGAGTTCTACTATCAAATCGAATCGGAACTTTCCGGCGCATTTCCCGACTCGGCTTATGACGGCGGGATTGTGGAAGTCTCGCTCGACGGCGGAGCTTTTCAGCAGATTTTTCCATCGGCACCCTATCCGCGCACGTTTCGCTGGGAGCGCGGTGGCGGACTACCCGCACTCGGGCCCATGCGCGGAATGCCATGTTATGCCGGAACGGTCGGATGGAGCGCCGTGCAGTTTGATCTGTCGTCCTTTGAAGGTCAGGATTTTCAGTTGCGATTCCGCTTTGGCACCGATTCCATCAATCATCGCGAAGGCTGGTACATTGATAACGTGCAGGTCTTCGCTCCGGGAATTGCGCTGGTCGCTCCCACGGCGGTCACGCTGCATTATGCTTCCGGTGCACTCACGCTGCGCTGGCAGCCCAGCGGCGCGCCGTTTTACCGCGTCTACAGCGCCGACACACCCGATGGCGCGCCCACATTTATCGGATCCACGGCATCCAATTCATTCCCGATTTCCGGCGGCGCGGCTGCCTTGAAAAAGTTCTACTTCGTCACAGCCTGGGATGGAAACTGAGTAGGGGCCTCTTGTGAAGACAGAGTAGGGGCCAGTCTCTGTGCCCGCCCGCGTTGAAAACAAGAGAAGCAATAAAGCAGAACCGGCGGCCAAGTGGTCGCCGGTTTCTTTTGTAGCGCGGTGCTGGCAATACCAGCTATGTCTGTCAATCCCCGAGTCGTTGCCGCCACCCCTCAATCTGCCACTGAATCCATGTGACGTAATCGGCACATTCCTCATGGGCGCGCTGCTGGATTTCATCGGGCATGGCGGGATCGGCTCCGTTTGCCAGAAACTCAAGCGCCTTGTCCAGCGACGTGCGAACGGCCACAGTGTCGCGATCAAAATACCAAAAATAATCCGCGCGGCACCACCAGCCGGGAACGGAGCTCGGATTCACCACGAGCATCAGGTCAAGCCACGTTTTCGCCTCGGTTTTCAGGCTGTCCCAGTAAGCCCGCCAAAAGAGATTTTCATACGCATTGAAGCTGTCCGCCACCGACTCTGGTGCGCGCAAGTCATAGAGAAAACTATTGGGTCGACCGACAAAATTGCTCGGAACCTCCTTGGTTGTGTCAATACACAAGCAGTAATTCCCGGCTGGAAGATTCCAGACTTCCATAATCAGGTTGTCGGCATCTCCCCACTTGCGCTCCGCCGGAAGCTTTGTTGGCGGCGGCACCTTCTTTCCGACTCCGTAGTACCAGCCACGAATCCTGAAGCCGAGTTGAAGGGAATCCAAGAAGGGTGTTCCGGATTCTGCATGATCGCCGATCTGAAACACGCGCGGCTTGAACCAAGTCTCCGGTGATGATGAAGTCAGCGAAAAATCCTGTCCCGAATAGTTGTTGAATCCAATCGAAACTCGAAATGTGTCGTGCAGCCCCTTAAAGAGTACACTTCGCAAGGGGTAGCCGTGAAACGGGTAATCCAGCGCAAGCATTTCATTAAACACCTTGTCGCCCGGGTATGGACCAGTTGGATTGCAGCAAGGCGGATCAGCGAGTACGGCAGGCCAACGTCCCGGTGCGCCGGGAAGTTCAACGGCTCCAAGGCTCATGAAAATTCCAAGTACCAGAACGCACAGTATGGCATAACAGAGTGAACTTGTTGCGGTCTTGAGACAGCTCCACAAACTCATAGCTATTGCCCTCCTGCTGTTATACTGAACTGGTTGCGGCTCGCCGGAGTAAAGGTCGAGTCAAATGGAATCATGCGACCTGAATCCGGGCCGGAAGTGAAAAACCTTATATCATCCATGATATGCAGGTACGTTTGGTTCGATCCGCTGTAATGAAACATGCCAACGCTGTGACCAAATTCGTGGGCAATAACATTTCGGATCGCCTTGGGAAAGTCAACCAGTGTGGACTCTGCATGAGTTTGATAATAATAAAATCGTCGCATCTCTTCAAAGGCCCGATCTGCTACCACAGATCGCTTTGTATATCGGGGAATCGAGGCTGCATTGCTCTCGTTGCCAGGTTCGCGGAACGTAGCGAATGCAAATGTCTTGCCCGCCCACAAGGAGTCGTTTCGCCACTGATTTTCCCAAACAGCCTGATCGGGTGTCCCCCTGAATTTCCAGAACGTTTCGGCATTTGCGTAAGTTCGTGGTAGTGGATTCGGTCCAGGTGAGGCATATCCATAATACCAGCGACTGGCTCCTCTCCGGTTGAAATTGACATATCTCCATGACTGCGTATTCCGACGTGTCTCGACAAGGCGGTTTCGTTCCAATGTTTATTCGCGGCGGCATGTGTCTTCACATGCCCCGCACCGTGAGACCCTCATACAAATACCCGAGCACGCTGTTCTCCATGAACCAGCCGCGCGGTGTCAGACGAAAATGTTCTGCCGACAATTCACGACTTTCGGCGGGCAGAGACTCTGCGCGCTGCCAGACGGCTGCGGCGTTTTCTTTTCCGATGTTCTGTATCGCATCCATAAAGGAGATGCCTTCCGTCCGCCGCAGCCCCAGCGAAATCCACTCTTCCATGTGCTCGCGCGCCGATGCAATCTGTAACGGCAGCGCAGCTGATTCCTGTGCAGAAATTTTTGCACTCCACTTTTCGATGTCCGCGATGTTCTGCTGCCGCGTAAATTTGCCGTCAAACG
>CAZVXJ010000031.1:0-17040 GCA_964631675.1 uncultured Alphaproteobacteria bacterium | reverse complement strand
AAATCAGGGCATCACGGATCAGCGGCTTCGACTTCTCCAGCTTTCCGGCTGCTTCCGGTGTAGACGTCTGAAGACCGAGGGTTACTGCGAGGTAACGTCGACCTGCAGTTCCGGCCGGGTTCACCACGATTTCGTCAAGCATGATGATTTCTGACTCCGTTTCACTTCCATGCTCGGGCTTTTCTTCTTCAACCGCCTCAGTGTGAGCAGCATCTGCGTTACTGAAGAAAAGTGACTTTTGAAGAAAATACGCCGTGACCAGTTGAACCAATAGGATTCCGGCAACGATGAGCATTCTGCTCATCGGGGGCCGTTTCTTTGGGGGCTGTGCCTCGACGGAAGTGTCCTCGGGCGGAGTTGTCTTGTGTTGTTCCATGGAGTTCGGATTACACCTGTTGATACAGCGCGTTCAATCGTCGTCGCAACGAGATTCCAGTCCGCAATGATGCGGCAGCGAGCTGATCGCCAGCGCGAAATATAGAGTGGTCGAGAGAGGAGAGCAGATCGGGAAGTGGCCGAGACGCAGCTAAAGCGGGAGGGTTTGGTTCAGCGTCCCCGGGGTCCAGGGGTGGACCCCGGGGATACGCTAAAGATTAACGCTTCAACTGCGTGACTTCGTTCAGCAGCGAATCAGCAACTGTGATGACACGCGCGCTGGCCTGAAATCCTCTCTGTGCAATGATCATGTCCGTGAACTCGTGTCCCAAATCGACGTTTGCGAGTTCCACGTACCCTGAATAAACCGTGTTTACGTTTCCGTTGTCCACGCCAATCAGCGGATCTCCGGAGTTTACCGTGGAGTGATAGATGTTTTCACCGGCGAGCTGCAATCCCGACGGATTCGCAAAGCGGGAAATTGCTATCTGCCCCAATGTCCGGGTAATCCCATTCGAATAAGTACCGCTGATAATGCCGGTGCTATCAACGATGAAGTCCTGCAACACTCCCATGCCATGCCCGTCCTGGCTTAGTGCAATGGTCGTCGTTGGTGCGGAGAACTGAGTGATTCCGTCAAATGTCCCGACCGTTCCACCGTTCAGGTTTACGACTACTCCCTGAGCCTCAGGGGTATCAAATGTGAGTGGACCGCCTTCAAAAGCCAGCAATGAACCGTCGTTGTTAAAGGTCACTTGCCCCTGATTACCTTGCAGACGTGAGTTGACCGGGTCGATTGCACCGTCGTCAATGACAATTTCCCACAACCAAACGTTATCCTGGGTGACATCCTGCGTGAATGTTATCTCGACTTTGTGCTTTTCACCTCGGCTGTCATAAGCCTGGATGGATGCTGAGTGGCTGCCTGTAGAGCCCGTTTCAGTGTTAACAAATGTCGGGAGAACCATCGCTGAAGCGCCACCGCCAGTATCCTGAAATCCCATCGCAATCGTCGACTGGCTGTTGCCAGGCAGATTGTCGCGAAGGATGAGCTTGCCGGAGGCATCCAGCGTGACCTTCGATCCCGAGGCGACATCACTGTCAAAGCCCTCAGCCGAATTCACTTTATTCAACAAATCACCGACTGTGATTCCGTCGCCTGCTGCTCCGTACGTAAAGACCACATTGACATCTTCACCTGCCTGATTCTTGCCGGTGATCGAGATGGTGTCGCCATCATCCAGTGGTGCACTGGCCTGGTCCAAATCGTTGATCAGTGTCGCTGCGGTAGCAGGAATGTTCTCGGTCGTGAATGCAATGGACGCCGTAAATTCCTGCGTCTTTGACGCATTCGCGTCCAGGTTGCAGAAATATTGGATTTCTGTCGTTGCACGTGCAGGGTCTTTTTCACCGAATGGCAGTCGAATGGGTTCAACGGCCGATGATCTCAGCAGAACTCCATTCTTGTCAGCCAGCCGCCCAAGGACATGGAACCTGCCACCCGACGCGACGAGTGACCCGTCTGCATCAATCTGGAAATTCCCCGCCCGCGTATAAAATTGAGACTGTCCGTCTCCGACAACGAAGAAGCCATCACCCTGAATTGCCAGGTCGGTTCGGTTTCCTGTGTTCTCAAAATTCCCCTGGTTGAAAACTCGATCAACCGCGGAAATTCGCATGCCGAGTCCTACTTCGATCGCATTCTTGCCGCCCGTTGCGTCGGTGGGTCTGTCCGCCGCCTGCAGCACCTGCGAGAACCCGGTTGCAAAGGACACACGACTGGCCTTGAAGCCGATGGTGTTGACATTCGCGATGTTGTCGCCGATCACGTCCATGCGGGTTTGATGATTGGTCATACCCGTCACGGCGCTGAACAATGAGGTCATCATAGAGCAATTCTCCTGTTCGGGCTTCAGTCGATCCGCCCGATAGGGCCTCCTACACGAGGTCCGGCCCGGTTTGATTAAACGATTACTGCACTGTCTATCTTGGTGTAAACATTTTCCTGACTTTGCTGACTGTCGACCGCTGTGATTACTTTGCGGTTTGCCACACTGACGATGAACGCGAGATTGTCCAGCATAACCAACGAATCGCGTGATCCTTTCTTGGCCGCCTGCTCGACTCCCGAATTCAACCTCGACATTTGATGCGCCGTAAGCTGTATGTTCCGTGATTCGAGCCGCGCATTCGCGTGTGTCGAAAAACTAAGTGGTGATTCGGATTTTAGATTTTTCTCGAGCAGTTCACCGAACTCGTTCGAGCGCCTGGACGAGCCCGACGGATTAACTGATCTGATTGACTCGATGTCCGCGATTGCTGGAACGGGCGGCAATTTTGAGATTGGGCTCACGCTCACGCCTTGCCTCCGCCGGTGGTAGCGGGATCGATTATGCTGATGACCTGGCCCAGGTTGACCCTTAGTTCGCCTAACAGGAGCACAACATTGCCATTCTCGTACTGTACACCGGTTACACGACCTTGGACGGTTGTCGAAGCACCGACGGGCGCTCCGTCGGGGCCGGCCGCTCTTACGGCGACTGAATATTCGCCGGCGGGCACGTGCTCACCAAAGCTATCCAATCCATCCCATGTTAGTCTGTGCTCACCCATTGCCTGCTGCGAGGCTTTGATTGTCCGAACGACATTGCCGGATTCGTCCGAAATCTCAAGTGTGACTTCGGACGCAGGAGCAGCCAAGTCGTACGTGATGTTTCGCGCTCCGGATTCGCCGATCGAGATCGAATTTACGTCGGCTTTGATCGTCCTCCCGATCAGCGAGGTGGACATGGTATTGTTGAAAGTCTGAGTGAGCAGCATGTTTGCTTCGAGGGACCGGTCAAGCGTATCGCCCATGCTCTGCAGTTCCTGCAAGGACGTGAACTGGGCCAATTGCGAGGCAAAATCCTCATTGGACATGGGATTCATGGGATCCTGCGACTTCAATTGTGAGACCAACATTTGCAAGAAGTCAGCTTGGTCCATAGAGTCGCTGCGATTTCGGAGGAGGCTTGGATCCGGCGCGGCCGCAGGTGTGTTTATAGCAGGGATTGCCATGATAATTAGTTTAGGTCAAACAGCTTCTTAAATGTTGAAGAAGCGCGATTGCTTCCAATGTACTTGTACAGCGCATAGGTCGATTTCGCAACACTCTGTGCTCGCCCACACTTTCGGCACAGGATCTCGCGCGAACTTCCGTCCGTGGCCGAGTTCGGGCGCGCATCGAATTTGTCGCTTCCGCATGTGCAGAGTATAGGGGTGGATTTCGAGCTCTGTTTCATTTGTTCAGCTAGACTTGCAAATCGTGAGCCATACAGAGAATTTGATTTAAGTATATCTAAGTACTTACTTTAGGTATTCTCTCGACTCCCGGCCACAGGACAAAAGTGCCTCCGCCACTGGTATTGGTCAGGCTATCCACTGCTGACTAAACCCGTAGCCGCGCTCAATCGTGGAACGTGACGCTCCAACCGAATCGGAAGTGTGACGCAGAGAATTGCTGGAAGCCTGATGCGACGGATGCGTGCGGAATGCGGAGTCTCCTCTACGATGTTGGTCCTGGGCAAAGGTTGTTTGCTGCCGCGACAACTGAGCAGATTCTGAGCGAATATCCAGTCGATCGCAGCGCAGAGACTGATTTGAAATCATGCGTTCGATTGCGGCCTTCTCAGATTCCAGCATGCGTACCGATTCCCGGCTTGATGTTACTATCTCGACGGTGACAGAGTTGTCATTTTTGGTTACGTTTACCTGTAAGTGTCCGAATTCCTTATCCGCCCATTGTACTCGCACTTGATTGCTATCAACCATGCCGGTGTGTATTCTGTCAAGTGCTTTCTCAATCCAGATCTGCAGTTCACGAAACTTCTCTTCTAGCACTGACGAAGTCATTGGGGAGGCGACTGTCACGGCATCGCACGACTTTGCTTCGAAGATCGACTCAGCATGAACGGTGCTATGAATACTTGCTGTACTTTGGCTTCCTGTGTCTTTCGTAGATTTGACTTCGATCTGTTCACTTGTTGGCTGCGCCGATGTTGAGTGTGGACTTGGCTCGGGTCGATGGACAACATCGCTGAACATCTTTGGATTATTCGAACTTATCGTTGGATCAATATTGGGCACCGGCATTTTTCGAAGCTCGTCAGATGCGCGGTCATGCGGCGTGACACCGCTGCCGTGCAAACCGACTTTCGTGTGCTCACCGGCGGTCGCAATGCCAGGAATCAATAACTTCCCATCTTTTCCGGGCAAACCCGCGGCGTATTCGCGCTTTTGAGTGCCGGGATTGGGGACTGCGACGTCACTGCGAGATTTCTCGCTCGCAACGCTGGCGACTGATGGGAGTGCGGTGTCGCTCCTCGGTGAGACCTCAGGTGATGTGTGACGAAGGATTGTCGTCATCGGGCTCTTGAATAGTTCGGCAGGTGAATACTGATTTCCAACGTCCCATGGTGATTTTGCGCTTAGGCTGCCCGGCGAGTCCGCCACCACGGGTGCAGGCCATTGCCGAACTTGAGTCGTACTAGTTGATGGTTTGGCGGAGTTGCTTTCAGACGGCAATGTGTCCTTCTGACCTGCCGATTCAAGTGAATGTATACGAGATGATGGCGAAGTAAATTGTTTAGGTCCCGCTAGCGAAGGTCGGCTTGAAGCGGTGAAGTGATTCCACGGTGCCACCAGTTTCTGCCATGCAGATGTTGTCGTTTGCTCCGTTCGAAGAGGACGGTTTGCACGAGCCCATGACGGGCTGGCGGCATCGCTTACTTGGCGAGAAGGCAATCTGTGATTGTCAAGTGGTTCTTGCAATTTGGAACGTTTCGCACGGTTTAGATCAATTCTTTCGGTAACAGGTGGCACGAGGCCGCGACCAGCCGACGTGTTGCCGACTTCCTTGTGGCTCGAATCTAATTGGGCATTCTTGCCGACTGCGATTGCCTCATCTATCTTGGCGAAAATCCTGTTGGACTGCGTTGCGATTGGTGAGTCAACGAGCTTGTCTGAGTTCGGAGTGACTTTTGCCTGAATGCTCGGCGTGTCGTGGGTCTCTTGGGTAACTTCGTAATGCAGTGGACTCTGCAAAGGATTTGCAGCTGTTGCATCGAGAATTCGCGCGCCACTATTCCGATTGTGAGACGCCACGGCCTTGGATGCAGGTTGGATCGAAACTGAATCAAAGGGAGATTTGTCAGTTGACAAACGAGCCTTGGAGTCAGATTTCTGGTTAGTCACCGTGTTATGTAGTCTCGCTTGTCCGTCACCGGACTGCGAAATCAGTTCCGGACGGGGCGAAACAACAGGGTCCTTCACTACTGGACTGAAAACCTTGGAACTCTTTGACAGAATTGGCGAATGGTCGCCCCTAGTCTCATCCGCTATTTGACCGGACTTGCGAGATTTCCAGGATTCGATCGTGGCAGAGGTTGGAAGCTCACTTTTTCGAAATACTTCCTGAGAATTCTCGTTGGCAGTGGTGGATTGCAGAGCATCAGATCGAGGACTAAGTCTCCTCGTCTCTGTAGCTTGTACTGCAACGGGCACAGCATCGCTCTTCCATACCCGGTGATCAACGACTCTGGTCGGCGACTTGGTTATAGTACTCGGTCGTAGCGATGTGATGACTCCCTCGAACTTCGCGACTCGCAGATTCAGGTCATGTGACTTCACATTTCTGGTCAAGCCGCTGTCGGCTTCGAATTCTACCCTTGCATTGCTCAATTTCTTTATGGGGCCGTCAATGCGGTTTTCACTCTTTGTGGCCGCGAGCAGCAGGTCAGGTCTGTGAGAATTCGTGGGTGTGTTGTCTCGAGCGGATTCACTTTGAACATGCTTGCGTTCCCTACGCAAAGTCTGTTCGCCCGCTATTGTATCAGAGGGTTGAGCCGGTACAAGGCGGGGATTTGCCGCTTGTGATATCGTGGTGTGAGTACGAGCCTCCGGATTCGAAGCGGACTCTGGTCCCTTATCAGGCAGACGATGGCCGCCAACAGTGACATGCCGACCAGAATCAGGCACGCTCAATGGATCACTTTCGCGCTTTATCCTCTGCTGCGAGTTGGCCGACTGAATTGTTGTCAGATTCTCTGAAGGACGAGAATTCAACCGGTCGGCACTTTGGCCGGATTCTGCGATAACATTGGTGTGCAGCATGGGACGCTGAATCTCGCGCTGAGACTGCACCGACTGTCCATGTATCTGCCTGTCATTTTCGCCCCGCGTGAGAGGATGGGGTCGTTGCTCCGGCATGCCGACGGCGGACCTCGGACGTTTCTTCGCACTCAGTTCCAACCCAGACGAGAGCTGATGCCCTATTCTGGGAGTCGAATCTGCCTGACTTTCTGATAGATCCTTCGTCTGAGCTGTGCGCAATAGCGTAACTGGCATTGCGCCTTGGCTACTCCATTGGCCTGACTTGGGCACAAATTCAGATGGAGTGGCTAATGCACCCGGAGTCATCGTTGCTGAGGGTGTTCCAGTGCTCCGTTCCCTTACGTGGGCCGACTTGGCGGCTATCAAATGGCTGATGTCGGCATTCGTCTGAGGCAGGTTTTTGCCGTGCCACGATGACTCATTTGTCCGGTAAGAGACATTTCGAATTCGTGCGTCAACGAAATCCCGGGTTTGTGCAGTGATCTCGGGTTTAGAATTCCCAATAGCCTTCGTGCGATCGAGAGTTTGCGACGACTCCCCTGTGATCAGAGTTTTTTGGTCCGACGACAGGTCTGAGGATATCTCTTGCGAGTTTGTCGCTGATTCGTGCAACCTCGGTCGACTTGTGTACATAGGCGCCACAATCCGACGTGCCAGGCGATCGCCATAACCAGCCACAAGTTCGGAAACGAACTCACGCGATGCCGATTGCGGAATACGGCCCGGGATACTCTGGTCATCAAGATTACCGGTGATACTCTTCCGTATTTGAGTTGCTGAAGAGCGGACAGGGGCAGTATTCTCGAGTGCAGTAGTAGCTGTTGATTGATAGGTCGCAGGAAGCGGAGAACAAATCGGGAAACTCTTTTCGTCAGAATTGCCCGAGTTACGCCTCCCTATTTGACTTTCCAGAGAGTGGACAGGGACATGATTCTGGACCTGAATCGAAGTAGCTACTTGGGGAGTCAATGACTCGATGGATACATTGATCGCCTGCGCGACATCAACATTCTGACTTGGCGACGCTTCTAGCTTTACTCGTGTGCCGGACTTCGAAGGCGTGGAGACCGATGGAATACTCCGCCTTGGCTCCGACTTCACGGGATTACTTGGTGTGTTGGAGCGAGGACTAGTGGTCGAGAATGGAGAATCGACAATCGAAGCCTGCGTAACCTCGGTACCAAGAGTGCGAAGCACATGATCAAACAGCTTATGAGCGGCAAGCGGACGGCCTGATTCAGAGACACCGCCCGCGCGTTTTCCATTTGGTTCAGCCGACTTGCTCGGCGGCCTAATGAGAGGAACTATTGCCACTTGTACTCTTGCATTGTTAGCGCTCGGCCAATTCGGTCATTTGAAGGGCGACGCGCGACGAAACCTCCGGAGGCAACGCCGCCATGATCTTGGCGGCAGATCGGTCTTTCATCAACATCATGATCTCCACAATCGTGTTTGTCGACAGGTCGGTTGCAACCATCGCGGCATCCTGCGGCTTCATCGACTCCATGAGCTTCGCGAGTTTCACGAGTTTGAGGTGATTAAGCGAATCGGCATCATCGCTGTTTGCAGCAGTTTGAGACTCCTGCCAGTCCGATTCGTCTGAGGAAGCTGGCTCCAGGTCACTCTCGGTCATGGCTGTCTGTCGTGCGTGTTGTTCACTCCGCAAATCTCCCTGCGAACTTTTTCCATTCGGATTCGTTCCGATTGATTTTGCTTCTTCGGCCAGTTGATCCGAGGATTCCGAGTGTGTTGAGTGCTCCTGTTGCTCGTTCACGTCTAATGCGGCGTGTTCCTCAGCATCCGCCCGCTGGTCGTTTGAAGCGACTGTGCCATGGTGTGTCAAGGTCTCAGAACTTGCGCTTGCCGAGTCTGATAGTGCAGTCAAATTCACTGCGGTCTTTGGCTGAGTTGCACGCAAGAGAAAATAGACGCCAGTGTTCGTCACCAAGAAGCCTCCGACGACCACAATACCGTAAAAAATCAAGTTCTTCTTTGACATGTTAGAATTCCTCCGGCTTCATCCGGAATCTGTCGTCCAGCTCCTTTTGTTCTTCTCGGATTACCCCAAGTCGCCAGTCGCTAACTTGCTTCTCACGGAGTTTGTCCAATGCATCTTCCTGCCGCCGAGCTGCGATGTAGACCTGCTTTGACCGTTCTGCCTGCACTCGTTGTTTTTCCACTTGTTCGCTTTGAAATGCGATGACTTTTCCGATTCGGCATAGGTATTTGAAATCGAGTGATCGGCTCCATGCTGCGAATGACTTTAAGCCGCTCACACGCATCTCAGAGACCTGAGCATTTCCTTCGTTCTCAAACACCGACAGTTTCTCAAGTTCAGAGATTAGCACCTTATTTTCCCGCGCCCAGTCAGCAAGCCGGAGTTCTGTTTGATACTCCCGCAGTTTCAAGACGCGCTCAAGTCCGAATCGGAACGGCTTCATGAACCTCGAACAAGGCTTTGCATGGCAGCGGTGGATTCGCGGAGCAATGCCCTTTCTGCAATGGGTTGGCGCAGAAATGCGGACATTGCCGGCCTAAGCTCGATTGCTTTGTCTAGAATTGCGTTCGAGCCGCGTGCATAAGCGCCGACTGAGATTAGGTCTTCGTGCTCTTTGTATGCTGCCAATAGTTCCTTAAACCTGGCCGCTGACTCCTGATGATCGGGACTCACAATGTCGGTCATAACACGACTGATGCTCTTGGTGACGTCAATCGCCGGATAGTGACTTGCCATAGCCAACTCGCGAGTAAGGACGATGTGCCCGTCGAGGATGCTCCGCACACAGTCCGTTACCGGTTCTGTAATGTCATCACCATCCACCAGCACAGTGTAGATTCCAGTTATACTGCCTCGCTCCGAGTTGCCAGATCTCTCAAGCAATTTTGGCAACGTTGCAAACACGGATGGCGGATAACCCCGAGTGGCAGGAGGCTCCCCGAGCGAAAGGCCAACTTCCCGCATGGCGTGCGACACCCGAGTGACACTGTCCATTAACAGCAGGACTCTTGCACCGGCATCGCGAAAATACTCCGCCACAGCGGTAGCGGTCATCGCGGCTTTCATTCGCAGCAGGGGCCAGCGATCCGAGGTCTCGGTCACGACAACCGACTTCCGCATCCCCTCTTCGCCCAGTGTGGATTCTACGAAGTCGCGAACTTCGCGCCCGCGCTCGCCCACCAAACCAATCACGACAACATCCGCCTCGGTGAATCGTGCAACCATACCCAGGAGAACAGACTTGCCAACACCGCTCCCTGCGAAGATTCCTACACGCTGACCTTCCCCAATAGTAAGAAGCGCATCGATTGCACGTACACCTACCGGAAGGGGTCGGCTGAATCGATTGCGTCGCAGTGGATGCGGAGGTTCGGCAACAAGCGCGCGATACTCTTCGGGAATAATCGGGGGTCCGCTGTCGATTGGCTCACCCAAGCCATTGATCACGCGTCCGATTAAGCCCGAACTTACTCCAACACAGGTTTGTGTTCCGGTCGTTGCGACCAACGCTCCCGGCCGCAGCCCGCGTACATCAGCAAGCGGCATAAGCATCGTGTTATGACCGCGGAATCCAACGACTTCAGCGGGCCATTCCTGGTCGCCGTCTTCAATCATACAGAGCTCTCCGTGTCCTACTCTTGGACCGCGCGACTCGATCAGCAGTCCGACTACACGCTCAACCCGTCCAAACCTTCGGAATCGTCCTGCTTGCGAAATGTTTGCCGTCAGTTGTTTCATCAACGCGCTCATTTGGTGTGACGGAGCGACTCCGCCAAATTCGTGCGCAGAGTTTCGAGTTGGCTGGAAACACGCGCGTCGGTCAGGCCGCTCTCAGTCTCAATAAGGCAATCGCCGGGACCAAGTGTCGAATCGGAGCGCAGGTCAATGCCTGCTCTAATGCCGAATTGCTGACTCCAATCGGGAACGTGTGATTTGACTCGCTCAAGATCCGCAGTGCTCACTCTAAGTGTGACGGAATTGCTGTCGGCCGCTTGCTGCAAGGCAGAGCGAATCATGTTTAGCACGCGATCAGGGTCGAACGCCAGCTCGGCACTCAGAATCTCCTTTGCCAATTCAAACGCAAGTGAAACCGCATGCTGTTCAAGCCTGTTTTCCAGTTCTTTACGTTCGGCATTGAGCAAGGCGGCATACTCCTTTAACAATCCGACCGCAGGAGCAATCTGTCCTTCGGCCATTCGCTTGCCGGCTTCGACACCTTCATTGTATCGAACTTCGAGCTGATCGCGCTTTATCTGTTCCTGCAGACGACGTTCTTCAGCAATAGCGAGCTCTACTGCAGCCTTCTGAGAAGCTTCATCATGCTTGATAACCGCCTCATCCGGGCGGCTATCGATCATGTCACGAAAGTAGTTTACCGGCTTTTTGTCGAAAGTCCGAAAGTTCACCTGCCGGATCTTGACGTCGGCCGTCGATGTTATCAGTTTTGATGATTGACGGGACATCTAGTCGACCATCTCCTCAGCTTTTGATCCGCCGACTATGACGACTTGGCCGCTCTCTTCGAGTCCACGAATGATATCCACGACTTTTTGCTGAGCGGTTTCCACTTCCTTCAATCGAACCGGCCCCATGTACTCGATCTCTTCCTGAATCGTCTGCGCTGCACGCTGAGACAGATTGACAAATACCCGTTTTTTCACCTCGGGACTGACGTGCTTGAGTGCCAGGGCCAGATCTTTAGATTCAACATCCTTGAGCACACGCTGAATAGAACGGTCGTCGAGGTTGACGATATCTTCGAAGACAAACATCAGGTTCTTGATCGAAGTGGCCAATTCGGGTGCCTGCTCATTGATCTTCGCAAGAATCGTTCGTTCTGCGGATTGGCCAATGAGATTCAGGATTTCAGCGGCGGCTTTAACTCCTCCGAGCTTGCTGGTGGACTGCGAGAAATCGATGCGAGATTCAAGCACCGCTTCCACAGAGGCAATCGTCTCAGGAGCCACACGTTCCATGGTTGAATACCGGAACATTACTTCTGCTTGCAGTTCTGGAGGAAGGTCAGCCAGAATCGCTGAGCTCTGATTAGGACTAAGCTGCGTGAGCACAAATGCGATGGTTTGCGGGTGCTCCTTTTGAATAAAGGCCAACAGCTGATTCGGATCGACGTTCTTCAGTACGTTAAATCCGCGCACCTTCATTAATCGTTCAATGCGGCGCAGGATTTCGTGTGCACGGTCGGCTCCGAGCGATTTGTTCAGGACTTCCTCAGCATAGCCGACGCCGCCCACGGCGACAAAGTCCTGTGCCTTCATCATGTGATAGAATTCATCAATAACGCCGTACACCGCGTCTGAATCCACATTCTTCAGGCCGACGAGTTCACGCGTAACTTCCTCGATTTCCTCGTCCTGCAGGTTTTTGTACACCTGCGAGGATGCCTCTGCTCCGATCGTAATCAGCAGAACAGCCGCTTTTTGTCGGTTGGTTAGTCGTTTAACGGTGGGGCTTTTCGGCGGAGTCATCGGATATCCAGCTGCGTAAGATTTGGGTTGCGTTCTCGGGCTTCTTAATGATGTACTCCGTTGCACGTCGCAATAATTCTTGATGCTTGATAGCATCGACGCTCGGAGCTACGTCTTCAAACTCAACAACAGGCATATTCGACTTCATAATCACCCGTGGCTGGCCGGATTCAAAATCTCCATTTTGACCGGCCGATCCACCTCCTCCGGCCTGATTTCCCAACCCCGACATAGCCTGTGAAAGGTCTCCACCGGGCATGGAAAGCGATGCACCGTCAGTGCCTGCGCCCAGCATTCCAGCGGTTCCTACACCCAGCGCTCCAACAGTGCCCGCCTCCGGAAGAGCCGGAAGCTGTTTGCCAACTTTAGTGAGCAGTGAGCGGGCCAGTAGAAAGAGCAGTATAAACATCACTACGAGGACGCCCTTCTCAATCATCTTCAGCCACAATGCTTTGGGATCGCCCTGAATTGGTGATAGATCCGCTGCAGCGGAAGGAGTTGTGAGCGGAAACGATACTACCGTGAGCTCATCATTTCTGTCCGGCACAAAGCCAATTGCTGATGCAACGAGGTTGCGAATCTTATCGATTTCTTCCGGGGTGCGATCGCGATAGGTGGTCGTGTCCGTTCCATCCGGCTTTTTCTGAGGCGTACGAACACCGTCGACAATCACGGACGCAGAGAGACGTTCAACATTTCCAGTCTCCGGTACAAACTTTTCGACTGTACGTGGGACCTGGTAGTTTGTCACCGACCGCTCGCTGCTGCCCCCACCCTGCTCCGTTTGATCTCCGGTGGCTTCTTGTCGCTCTTCGCTCAGGGTTGCAGTTCGGTCGGCGTCGTAATTCTCTACCGTTCTCTCTACGCGATCCCAGTTCAGCTCGGCGGTGACTTTAACCTGCGATTTTTCGGGGCCGAGTGCATTTTCGAGCAGAGCCAGAGCTTTCTTTTCAAGACCGACTTCAACCGCGTGCTGCACTTCCAATTGCGAGGCAGAAAGACCGGCCAGTTCATCGCGTGATGTGCGGCCACTCAGCAGATTACCTTTCGTATCAACAATGGTAATATGCTCGATGTCGAGGCCTTCCACGGCGTACGCCGTCATGTACGCAATACTCTGCACCTGCTCGTCCGCGAGCATGGCCCCCGGTTTCAGTTGCAACACAATTGACGCTGTCGGTGGTTTTTGATCTTCCCGGAAGAGCCGTTGCTCCGGAAGCACAAGGTGTACACGTACATTCTCCACGGATGCGAGCTGGCCGATTGTCTTTGAAAGTTCCCCTTCGAGCGCACGGTGCTGGTTCATGTGCTGCATGAAGTCCGTCATGCCAAGCATCGGCTTGTCAAATAGTTCGTATCCGATTTCTCCGGAGGACGGAACTCCCTCGGCGGCAAACTGCAGGCGTAATTCGCCGAGCGACTCTTGCGGCACACGTACAGTGCTGCCGTCGCCGCTCACTTCGAACGGAATGTTCTTTTCGCGCAGATCTTCCACAATGCTGCTTGCATCCGAGGCATTCAAGCCAGAATACATCGTGACGAATACGGGTCGCGTGGAATAGCTTACTGTTCCAGCGACAATCGCTGCTATAACCGCTACGCCTACGACCAGACCTGCTCGCTGACCATACGACAGCCGCTTCCAAAGTTCGGTAAACGGTTGAAATAGTGTTGCCATTTAGAAGTTCGAGTACTGTTGACTGGCCAAACTATACCGGTGTACGCATCAGCTCTTTGTATCCTTCGAGAGCTTTGTTCCGAATTTCGAGCAGCAGCATCATTGAAATGCTGGCCTCTTCAGCCGCTGCCATCACTTCGTGCAAATCCTGAATTTCTCCGGTCGCGAATTGCTGTGTTTTCATATCCGCCTTAACCTGCATCGCATTCACATCGGACATGAATTTCTTCAGAGTGCTTCCGAATCCGTCCGCTCCGACGGGGGCGGGAATGGAATCACCACTATGAGTCGGGGAGTTGGAGAGTTTCGGAAGCGCAGGGAGTTTGTCTGTGATATTCATGTTTCAAACCCTCAAGTCTAGGTGATTTCCGAGAGTACGGTCAAATGAAACTGGCGGCGGCAAGTTGTCCTCGGATTCGATGCGGCGTTCTGAGATCAGCTTGGCGAGCCGCTCCTGCGGAGTCAACTTCTCCGTTTCAGATGCAGGGTATCCCGCTTCGGCCGAGTCAGACATCCTCTGTAGAGGCTGAGGAATTGGCAGGTGACCGGGATAGCTTGGAGTGATTTTCATGATCAGAGTTCGAGCGCTTTTTTCATCATTTGCTTCGAAGCATTAAACGCAGTTGCATTGGCTTCGAATGCACGTGTGGCGCTAATCAGGTCCGTCATCTCGCGTATCATGTCAACGTTTGGAAATCTGACGATGCCATTTTCATCGGCATCCGGATGCGAAGGGTCAAAGTGTTCACGGAAAGGCGCAGGATCATTTTCGATTTGAGCTTTCACCCCTGTGTAACGATGGCTGACGGGATTGGTCTCGAATCCGGGAAGATGGCCTGCTGAGCCGGCTGAAAGGTCACTCGTGCGCGAAACTACCCCGTCGAGATCCTGCTGGAATTTTGTATCCTCCGCCAGCACGGTCTGCTTGCGGCGATAGGGCTCGCCGTCTGCACCGTGCGTCGTTTCGATGTTTGCGAGATTTTCTGCGATAGAGTTGATGCGAGCGCGCTGGGCAGCGAGTCCAGAGGCACTTGCATTCATTGCGGTGAAGAGTTTGCTGATTTCCATAGAAAGGCCCTCGATTCGAGAGTTGAACCGAGGGCCATAAAGACAATTATCGTGCCCCGAGCGCCAGAACTTTAATTTTGGCTCGGGATTTTCTCTAAGTGTTTGTTTTTTATTTATATATACGCGTGTGAGGTTCGGCCAGAGTTAAAGTGCATGTGACGTTTTTGCCGAGCGGACGGAAAGAAATAGTTCCAGATTGACGGGATATCTCCATGAAACATCGCATGACAGATGTTATGACTATTGTGGCCCGATAGTCGCGCCTTCGGCGACGCGCTGGGCTCCAATATGAAACGAGCGGCTGTGAAGCCGCTCGTTTATTGATACAGGTAACAAACTGCTTCAATTCAGGGACACGTTCTCCTCACGGTACTCGCGCAGTTTATTGCGAAGCGTACGAATAGATATGCCCAGAGATTCTGCAGTTTTCGTACGGTTATTGTCGAATGCCTGAAGGGCGCGGAAGATGGCGGCCTTTTCTATGTCGCGCAGCGTGGCAATTGACGCACCATCCATGACCATCTCAGCCGGAACCGTGACTTGATCGAGTTCGTCCAGAAAGAGGTGCTTCGTCGAGATAAGGGGCTCGTTGCACAGAATGACGGCACGTTCCATCTTATGCTGAAGTTCACGCACATTGCCCGGCCATTCGTAATTCAGCATCTGTTCCATTGCACGTTCCTGGATTCCTTTGATTTCCTTGCCATACTCCCCGGCGTAGCGAAGCACAAAGTGCGTTGCCAGCAGAGGAATATCGTCGCGGCGGTCCGCAAGACTAGGCAAATGGATAGGGCACACATTCAGGCGATGAAAAAGATCTTCGCGGAACGTCTTTTCCTTGATTTCCCGTTTCAGATCGCGGTTCGTTGTGGCTACGATGCGAACATCAATCTTGATCGTCTCGCGCCCACCGAGTTTCTCAAACTCGCGTTCCTGCAGTACTCTCAGTAGTTTTGCCTGCATACCCGTACTCATCTCGCTGATCTCGTCCAGCAGCAAGGTCCCACCATTAGCCAAGGCAAATCGGCCTTCTACGGTCTTGATGGCACCCGTGAAAGCGCCTTTCTCATGGCCAAATAGTTCTGATTCCATGAGCGTCTCGGGAAGCGCGGCGCAATTCACTTTGATGAAAGCACCGTTTCTGCGAGGGCTATTCATGTGAATTTCGCGTGCGACCAGCTCCTTGCCAGTTCCACTCTCTCCGGTGATCAATACGGTTGCCTTCGACGGTGCTATCATCTGAAGCTGTTCGAACACCTGGACCATCTCAGACGCCTGGCCGATGATGTGGTCAAACTGCTTGTTAGAAGAGAGCTCGCGTTTCAAGGAGTAGTTCTCCTGCCGAAGTTTTCTTGCCTCGAAAACTTTTTGCAGCCTAAGCAGTAGAGTCTCTTGAGGAAAGGGTTTTTCCAGAAAGTCGTGAGCGCCATCTTTCACCGCGGCCACCGCATCGGCGATGGTGCCGTAGGCAGTCATCATCAGAACGTCAATGCTGGGATAGCGCTCGCGAATCGTCTTGAGTAGGGCAAGCCCGGACATCTTGGGCATCCGGATATCGCTGATGACGACATCGTACGGGTCAGCGGATGCCATCATCTCCAGTGCCGTGTGCCCATCCTCACAAACTTCAGCAACATAGTTTCTGCGCTTCAGGGTTTCTGCAACCCAGTCCCGAATGTGGTATTCATCATCAACGACTAGAATTCTGCCCTTTGCCATGAATCAGTTTCTCCTTATGCGTCGCGCTACGCTTCTTCTAAAATGAGCCGCCGGAATGGCGGAGAGTAGGTTTCAACAGGTTATCGGCGAGTAGGTCGGCAATCTTGACCTCTAAGCAGATTCAGCCACTGCTAAGATCATGCCGTTCTGGGGCAAATCCCCCAGCACAGTTGGTAGATTTGGCCATAGCAGTCAAGCTTCTAAATACTTAATAAAATAACGATTAATGTCTGGCTGTATTCGACCTTTCGATGTCCAATATACAGATGAAAAAATGAAAAGTCAAGCACAATTTGCCGGGGGAAAGTGTTGCCGCCGTGAAACATCATGCCCCCTTCTGGCTTGATAATTTGGTCGCATCTAGGTACATTGGGAGACACGCTGGGGTAACGCAAGTCAATGGAACTTCCACACATAAAGATCACTGGAGCGCGGGAGCACAACCTGAAGAATATCAGCGTTGTACTTCCGCGCAATCAGTTAGTGGTGATCACCGGCCTCTCTGGATCCGGAAAATCTTCTCTTGCCTTTGATACCCTGTATGCTGAAGGCCAGAGGCGTTATGT